>CAIXEV010000295.1 GCA_903918555.1 uncultured bacterium
CGAGGATGGATGCGTGCATGGCGGAACCTCCTGTTCGACGATAGACGAGGTTCGCCCGTCGAAATGAACAATGCGCCGCTTCACGCGGCGCTTTGGGTCGAAGTGCTGGGGGTTGAAGTGCTCGGGGTCGAAGTGCTCGGGGTCGCAATGCTCGTGGTCGAAATGCGCGTGGTCGAAATGCTCGTGCTCGAAGTCCTGACGGACCCCTCGCGTGGGGCGATCTCCGTACCGCGACGCCGCGTTCAGCTGCGGCGACGGCGCGCGCCGACGAGGCCGGCGAGGCCCATGATCACGGCCGCGCCAGGAGTCGGAATCGCGGCGGTCGGGTCGATGATCTGATCCTGGAAGCTCGCGTTGCCGAGGCCGATCAGCTGCGAGCCGAATCCCGAGGTGTTCGCGGCGGCCGCGAACAGCGTGTTGATGTTGCCGACGATCGCGGCCGCGAGCGCTGTGCCCTGGAGGTTGCCGGCCGCGAGGTTCAGGCTTGCGGCGGTGCCGTCGTAGTCGTTCGCGATCTCCCACACCGCCACCTGGAACGCCGCGGCGAGATCGGCGTTCGCACCGTACTGCGCGCCACCTGCGGCGCTGAACATGCGGGCGATCGCGTCGGCGCGGGCCTGGCCCATCGCGGGGCCGGGAATCGGGACTTCGGCGACCGTCAGCACCTGATAGGTCTGCGCGGCGCCGTTGATGTAGATGTTCTGGCTCAGCTCCGTGCAGAAGCTCTTCCAGCTGCCGTTGAGCGTGCCGCTGCTGCTGTTCGTGAGGTTCAGCATGATCTGGCCGGCGAAGACATTCTTCACCGCGCCGCCCTGCGTGACGCTCACATTTCGGCCCGCGCCGACGCCGGTGCACTGCACCGTGACGAGATCCGCCGAGGCGGTGGCACCGAAGGAGGCTGCGGAAAGGAATGCAACAACGGAAGCGTGGTTGAGGCGCATGGTTCTTCTCTTTTCGTTTCTGGATGTGCGGTCGTCCCGAGCGGGACGCCGGCGTGACGCGCGCTCGGGCAACCCCGACTTGCTTCGCGTCACACCGATACTCTTGCCCAGATTCGAGGCGAGGCAAGTCAAGTGCCCGCATCAAGCCGCGTTCGTCGCACGACTCTTCGTCATCGCCCGCACAATCGTTGCAACCGCTACAGACCGCGCAGATCCGTCAAACGCGACAACCGCTACAGACCGAACCATGCGGTCGCCGCGCTCCCGCGCATGAAGCGCAATCCACGCGCTCCGCGCGTCAGCTTCCGTAGCTGTCGAGCGTTTCCTGACCGTTGGACGGAATCACCCTCATCTCGCTCGCGCGCCACATCGCGTAGATGCCGACGATCGCGCCCGCGCCGACGAAGAGCGCGAGGAACGCGAGGAGCGTGCGACGGCGCATCACGCTCGGACGGATGAAGATCTCGCCCAAGAGCACCATGTACGGCAGCAGCGCCGCCGCATACCAGTAGCCCGAGGGGATCTCCGTCTGGTCGTAGGCGTGGCCCGACACCGCAAGAACGGCCGCGAACGCACCGAGCACGATCGGAGCGGCGACACCGCGCGGCGACGCGTCCACCGCGCGTGGCTCGGCGGCGCCCGCGTCGGCGGTCGTCTTGGCGCCTGCGCGCGCGCCGATCCACAGCAGCACGGCCACCGCGAACGAGGCTGCGCTCATCGCGCCGCTCATCACCGCGAGATACGCGTTCCCGCTCTCACCCATGAGGAACGCAAGCGTGCCGAAGACAAGCCACGCCGCCCACAGCATCACGCCGCGGGCGTACGCGATGAAGCCGAACATGCCGGCCACGGCGAGGCCGCCGAGCACCAGCCGCATCTCGATCGATTCGCCGGGAAACCGCGCGAGCATCGCCACCGCAGCGGCCACCGCGAGGCCCGCCCCGATCCCGACCGTCGCGCGCGAGCCTTCGCCACCGGACCGCGCGGCCGCGATCAGCCACGCGACGGCGCCGAGCCCGATCGCGATCGTCGCGAGCCGGTGCCACTTCTCGAACGGCGCGTCGTCGCCCTCGATCGCGACGAACTGACGGACGATCGGCGTCCAGCCGAGCTCGGTCGTGAAGCTCGCGACAAACGCCGCCATCAGCGCGCATGCGACGCCCGCCTCGGCGAGCACGCGGCGCTCGCGCAGCGGACGCACCGCGAATGGAAGCGCGATCACCGCCGCGATGACCGCGGGGATCACGATGACGCCGAGGATGTACTGCGCGATCTCGCTCATAGAATGCTCCTACTGCTCAGATTCACGGCCGCGACGCGCGTCACTCCTTCGGCTTCGCGACATCTCCCTCGAGCGCGATGACCATCTTCACCTCGTTGCCGAGCGCGCCCTTCGGCGCGTCGATGCCCCACTTCATGCCGTAGTCGGCGCGAAGAATCGTGAAGACGCACTCGAAGCCGACCTTCTGCCCGGTCGGGCCCTTGCCGACGCCGGTCACGGTGCAGTCGACCTCGATCGACTTCGTGACGCCGCGCAGCGTGAGGTCGCCAGTCACCGCGTAGCGGCGGTCGCCGAGCTTCTTCGCCGACTTCGACTTGAACGCGATCGTCGGGAACTCGGCCTGGTTGAAGAAGCTCGGCCCCTGCAGGTTGCCGTCGAGCTTCGCGCTTCCCGTGTCGACCTTGCTCACCTCCGCGACCACATCGAAACTCGGCGCGGCGCTGTCGTCGAGCGGCCACTGCACCGTGCCCGTCAGCTCGTTGAAGCGGCCCCAGAAGAACCCCGCGCCGAGGTGCTGCACGCGGAAGACCGCCATCGAATGCACGGGGTCGAGCGTCACCGTCGACGGCGCGACGGCGGCGGACGCAGGCGCCGGCGCGTCCTGCGCGGTTGCCGCAGGCGATGCCACTCCAAGAGAGGCGATGCCAAGAGAGGCGAGCGAGAGGACCGAGAGTGCGAGTGCGGCGCGGTGCTTCATGGAATCTCCTGCGTGGTTGCGGCGAACGGTGCGCCGCGGCGCTCATCGTACAGGTGCGGACGGCGGAGACGGCGCCGCGGGGACGGCCACGCGACGAAAGACGATCCGCTTGTAGCCAGCGCCTTCGTAGAGGACGCCGACCTCGTCGCCGCCAAGCGCGACGGGCACGCTGTAGGCGAAGCCCTCGGGCTCGACGAGCAGCTTCTCAGGCCACGAGCGGCCCTCGTCGCGCGAGATCCACATCGTTCCCTTCGCGCGGCGCGTCTCGCTGTCGCACCCCGTGAAGACCACCACGCCCCCGCCGAGCGCAAGGACGCCGCCCATGCACTGCGGATCGGGCAGCTCGGGCACATCGGCAAGCTGCGTCCAGGTCGCGCCGCCGTCGTTCGAGACCGCGCTCGTGCGCCGCTTCGACCCGTGGTGCTGCCGCGCGTTCAGCACCACCGCCCCGTCGGCGCGCGCGAACATCTGCACTTCGTTACCGAAACCCTTCGGCGGATTCGGCGCCACCGCGCCGGTCTTCCACGAATCGCCGCCGTCGTCGCTGTACGCGGCGTACACGCGCCAGCGGTCGTACGGACCTTCGTTGAACGGCATCACCACGCGGCCCTTGTGCGCGCCGTGCGCCAGCTGGATCCCGACGCCCGGCCCGGTCGCCACGCTCGTCACGCCCGTCGCGCGCTTCACCTCGCGCGTCACCTCGCGCGGCGAGCTCCAGGTCGCGCCGCCGTCGTCGGAGTGCATGAGCATCGTGCGGCAGATCGTGTCCTTCGCGCCCGCGGCCGAGCCAGGCTGCGCGTCGTGGCCCTCCGTCACGCATCCCTCGCCGCAGCCTTCGGGATACGACTGGAACATGAGCAGCACGCGGCCCGCGTGCCTGCCTTCATGCAGCTCGACGACGCAGGGATTGTTGAGCGAGCGGCCCGGGAGATCGCAAAGCGCGCGCACCTCGCTCCAGCTCGCGCCGCCATCGTCGCTCGTGCGGAGCACGATGTCGTTCGCGCCGTTGTCCGAAAGCGTGCCGCGACCCTCGGCAAGCGCAAGGATGCGTCCCGCATGCGCGCCCTTCGCAAGGCTTGTGGCGGCGGGAATGCGATAGAACGGATATCCGCCCTCGCCGGCGACGAAGACAGGCGTCGCATCCGGCGCGATTCCGGCGGACGACGCCGTCGCGGAAGCGAACGCGCACGCGGCGCAGGCTGCAAGAACGCGGGACGCGAGTCGAATCGGCATGCGCGCATCAATAGCACGGCGCGCGCCAGGCGGGAAGGTTGCTTGAGGAATCCACCGCGTTCGCTCGGAACGCCTTCGGTCTGGCTCGAGCGGACTTGTCTTTCAACGCATGGCCTCTAGGGTCGTCTCGACAACGCTGCAGCACCGCTCTGGAACGCGGCCTGGACGCAACAACCAAGAAGAGGAGCATGACATGTTTGACAAGAGGGGAATGGCAATCGGGATGACGACTCTTGCTGCGGCGGTGTTCGCAGGCTCGGCGGAGGCGTCGATCGTGAACTTCGTCAGCAATCCCGGCCTCGAGGGCCTCGGGGCCTTCGCGGGATCGATGGAGTGGACCGACGGCGGCGCAGGCAGCGGCTTGCTGCGCGTGACGCTCACGAACACCTCGCCCATCGCGAACGGCGGATACCTGACGGGCTTCGCGTTCCGCATGCTCTACAAGGACCAGGTCAAGGTCGAGTACGCGAGCAGCCATCCGGGCTGGTCCGGAATCGCCGAGCCGGATTGCAATCCGTTCGGCGAGTTCGACTACGGCGCCGCGCTCGGCGGCAACTGGCTCGGCGGCGGCAGCCCGCTTGCGGGCATCGCCGTCGGCGCGACGAAGAGCTTCGACTTCGATGTGCACGGCTCGGCGGCGCTGCTCTCGACGCTGATCGCCCACGACTTCTTCGATGAGAGCGATGGCTACGGCTTCGTGGCGCGTTTCCGCGGCTTCGAGGACGGCGGCTCCGACAAGGTGCCCGCGTCGATGCCGGCGCCCGGCGCGCTCGCCGCGCTCGCGCTCGGCGCGCTCGGCTCGCGGCAGCGTCGCCGCTGAACGCGACTGCTGATTCCGCGGACTTGCTTCCGCTTCCACATGTATCCACCACCTCGGCCCGCAGGGCGCTCCACAAGGGCGTCCTGCGGGCTTCTTCGTGCAAAGGGCGGGAATTCGTGTTCCTGACCCTGCAGCGGTTGAATCTGCTGCCGCATGCACGCGATACTGAGCGGATGGACTCACGGGCCCTCCTCCACGGTTTCGTCGGCGCGCTCGCGTCGGTCACATGCTCCGTCGCCCTCGCCGACAACTCGCTGCCGGGGCCCTACCCCGTGTCGCAGCGCACCGTCACGGTCACGCGCTCGAACAACACGACCTTCTCCGCGCAGATCCGCTATCCCGCGACCTCGGCCGCCGCGAACGCGCCGTTCGCCGCAGCCGCCGGGCCCGCGCCCGCCGTCAGCTTCGGTCACGGCTTCCTCAGCGCGGTCGATCTCTACGACTCGACGATGGACCACCTCGCGAGCCACGGCTACATCGTGATCGCGACGACGAGCGAGGGCGGGTTCCTGCCGAATCACGCGAACTTCGCGCTCGACATCCGCCAGTGCCTCACCTGGCTCGAGCAGCAGGACGCGCTCAAGTCGAGCTGGCTCTTCGGCGCGGTGAACCAAGACGCGTTCAGCGTGTCGGGTCACTCGATGGGCGGCGGCGCGGCGGCGCTCGCGGCCGGCGCCGACACGCGCATCAAGTGCCTCGCCACGCTCGCGGCGGCCGAGACGAATCCATCCGCAGCGGCCGCGGCGGGCAATGTGCAGCGCCCCGCGCGCTTCATCGTCGGTTCGCAAGACACGATCGTCGCGCCCCCGACCACGCAGAACCAGTACACGGCGTGCGACGCGCCGCGGCAGTTCGTCACGATCACGGGCGGCTCGCACTGCGGCTTCGTCGACAGCGCGTTCATCGGCTGCGACTCGGGTGCGCTCGCGCGCGCCGACCAGCTGGCGAAGACCCGCGCGCTGCTCCTCGAGTTCTTCGACACGCATCTGCGCGGCGATGCGATCGACTACGCGGCCGTCTGGGGCGCGGCCGCGCCCGTCGCCGGCACCACCGCCACCCGCGACGCGCGCACGACCGCGTCGCTCGCGAGCGGCTCGCTCCGCGGCGCGGCGGGCACGCAGCTCACGACCACGCTCACCGTCACGAACGCAGGGCCCGACGCGACCGCGATCCGCCCGCGCGCGAGCGCCGCGGCGTTCGCTGTGTCGTTTGATCCGGCGCAAAGCACCGTGCTCGCGGCGGGCGCGAGCGCGAGCTTCACCGTGCGCGTCGCCTCGCCTTCGGCCGCATCGGGCACCACGACGATCGACGCCGTGCGCATCCGCGACGGCGCGGGCGCTGCGCTCACGCTCAACGCGACCTTCACGCCTGCGGCAGACCCCGCCGACCTCGACGGCAACGGCTCGGTCGGCGGCGGCGACCTCGCGATCCTGCTCAACGCGTGGGGCGCGTGCAGCGCCTGCGCGGCCGACATCGACGGCAACGGCGAAGTCAACGGCGCCGACCTCGCGACCTTGCTCTCAAGCTGGGGCTGAACGCAGGCGACTGCGCTCGTGCTTGTGTGACGGTGGATTTCTCTCACGGAGGCACGGAGGCACGGAGATCAGGGGAAGGCTGATGTCACGTGCGTGTAGACAATTCAAACTGGGAGGCAGAGAAGAGAAGAGAAGAGAAGCGAAGAGAAGAGCAAGTAGCTCCCATCCTCATCCCCCTCAACAAACGCATGCCGCGGCAAACTGCAAGACAGGGCCTCCGTGCCCCCGTGCCTCCGTGAGAGCCCAATCGACGTACGCCAGCCGCACGACGAACGCGCGTGCAGCATCCGACTTCAACAAAGCCTCCGTGAGAGCCCAATCGACGTACGCCAGCCGCACGACGAACGCGCGCGCGGCATCCGACTTCAACAAAGCCTCCGTGACAGACCTTCAGGCGCTCACTGCAGGCGGTATTCGCCCGGCTTGCGCACGAACGGCGCTGGCGCGTCGCCCGGAATCGTCACGAGCTTCGGCATCAGGTCGAGCTTCGACTGCTTCGTCATGAAGTCCCAGGTCGCGACCTGGCCCGAGTACGCGGCCTCGCGGCCCATCACGGCCATGAGCGAGCTCTCGGCGGTCTGACGCAGTTCGACGATCGGCTTCCCAGCGGCGATCGACTCGACGAGCTCCTTGTGCTCCTGACGGTACGCGGCGCCGATCGAGCCCTTCGTCGTCCAGAGTTCCTTGCCGTCGCGGTCGGTGATCGTGCTGCCGCCGTCGAAGGCGCGCAGGTAGGCGATCCCCTTCGATCCGTAGACGACATTGTCGAACTGGTTGTCGGAATTCGCCCAGTGGCGCGCGTCGAACGAGCAGATCTTCCCGCCCGCGAACTCGAAGTCGACCGACATCGAGTCCCACATCTCGCTGTCCGCGGGGCGGTTCCAGCGGCTGCCCGACGCGAACGCGCGCACCGGCGGGCCGCCCATCACCCAGTGGATGACATCGATGTTGTGCACGGCCTGCTCGGTGATCTGGTCGCCCGACAGCCAGATGAAGTGCATCCAGTTGTAGATCTGGTACTCCATGTCGCTCATGCCGGGCTTGCGGTCGCGGTACCAGATGCCGTTCGAGCAGTAGCGCGCCGTCATGCCGACGACCTCGCCGATCATGCCTTCGCGGATCCGCTTGATGCCCTCGATGAAGCTCGTCTGGCGGCGGTACTGCGTGCCCGTCACGATCGCGGTGCCCTGCTTCGCGGCCTGGTCGTGCGCGGCGCAGCAGGCGTGGTAGCCGGCGACATCGACGCACACGGGCTTCTCGGCGAAGATGTGCTTCTTCGCCGCGACCGCCGCCGTGATGTGCATGTGGCGGAAGCCGGGCGCCGTCGCGAGGATCACGAGGTCGACATCGGCCAGCGCGAGCACCTTCTGGTAGCCGTCGATCCCGCCGAAGATCCGGTCGTCGTCCACATTCGCGCGGTCGGAGTGCGCTTCCTTGAGCGCGTCGCGCACGCCCTTGGCCCTCTCGACATCGAGGTCGCACATCGCGACGATCGTCGCGTCGGGATTCGCGGTGAGCGTGTCGTTGGCGGCGCCTGAACCGCGGCCGCCGCAGCCGATCACGCCGATCCGGATCGACTTGCCGGGGCCCTTCGCCTGACTCCAACCGCCGAACCCAAGCGGTGCGACGAGACCTGCGGCTCCGATCGCGGCGGTGGTGGCGAGGAAATCACGGCGGGACTGATCGTGCATCGGGCGCTCCTTGGGCTATGTGCGAGCGCCCAAGATACAGCGCGCGTCGCGCAAACGCTCCGCGCACCGCGAGGAATTCCAAAGATCCCGACGCGCCCCGCTCAGTGTCCGGCCGCGGGCGCCGACGCAGCGGACGGCTTCAGCGTCTCGCCATGCGCGCGCTTCGGCCGACCGAACAGCTTCTCGCGCAGGCCCATGATCATCACGAAGAGCGTGGGCACCACGATCTGATCGACGATCACCGCGCCGAGCATGCCGCCGAGCACGACCGTGCCGATCGAACGGCGGCTCTGCGCGCCTGCGCCCGTCGCGATCACGAGCGGCAGGATGCCGAGGATGAACGCGAAGCTCGTCATCAGGATCGGCCGCAGTCGAAGCTTCGACGCGTTCACCGCGGCGTCGAGCACCGATTCGCCCGCGTAGTACCGCTCGGCCGCGAACTCGGTGATCATGATCGCGTTCTTCGCGGCGAGGCCGACGAGCATCACGAGGCCGATCTGCGCGTAGGTGTCGAGCGAACGGCCCGTGAGATGCAGCGCGACCAGCGCGCCGAGCACCGCGAACGCGACCGCGAGCAGCACATTGAACGGCAGCGCCCACGACTCGTACTGCGCCGCGAGCAGCAGGAACACCATGATGAGCGCGAGCCCGAAGATGAGCGGCGCGTAGCCGCCGGCCTCGATCTCCTGGTAGGTCGTGCCCGTCCACTCGTAGGTGTAGCCGTCGGGCAGCGACTCGGCCGCCACCTCGGCGACGGCGCGGATCGAGTCGCCCGAGCTGTAGCCAGGCGCTGCGTTGCCGTTCACCTGGATCGTGTTGAACAGGTTGTAGTGCGTGGCGTTGTCGGTGGCGACGCCGAGCGACACGGTCGCGAGCGACGACATCGGAACCATCTCGCCGTGGCGGTTGCGCACATGGATCGCCTGGATGTCGCTGACGGCAAGCCGCGACGACGCGTCGGCCTGGATCATCACGTTGTAGACCTGTCCGAACAGGTTGAAGTTGTTGACGAACGCCTGCCCGAGCGACTGGCCGAGCGCCGCGAAGATGTCGTTCATCGACACGCCGAGGAGCTCGGCGCGCGTGCGGTCGATCTCGAGCCGCGCGACGGGCACCGAGTCGTTGAACGGCGAGTTGATGCCCGACAGCTCGGGGCGCTTCTTCGCGTCGGCGATGAACGCGTTGGCCACCTTCGCGAAGTCGGCGAAGCTTCCGCCCTGCGTGTCCTCGAGCTGCAGCTGCCATCCGCCCACGCTGCCGAGGCCCTGGATCGGCGGCGGCGGCACGGGGAACACATTCGCCTCGGGGATCACCGCGAGCTTCGGATAGACGCGGCGGATGACGGCGCCGGCGTTCTCGGTGCGCGCGTCGCGCTCGTCCCACGGCTTCAGGATCGCGATGAGGAACGCGGAGTTCGTCTGCTGCGTGCCCGTGAGGAAGTTGAATCCCTCGATCTGCAGCACATTCTCGACCGCGGGATCCTCGGCGATCAGCTTGCGCGCGGTCTCCGACACCTCGAGCGTGCGCGGCAGGCTCGCGCCCGGCGGCAGCTGCACGGCCGCGAAGTAGTAGCCCTGGTCCTCGTTCGGGATGAACGCGCTCGGCGTGCGCTCGAGCATGACGACGATCGCGCCGACCGCGAGCACGAAGACCGCGGCCACGATGTACCAGTGGCGCCCGAACCAGTGGATGATGTTCCCGTAGTGGTCGCGCAGCCAGTCGAAGAAGCGGTTGAAGAGGACGAACGGCTTGAACTTCGTCGGCCCGTGCCCGGGCTTCAGGAACACCGCGCACAGCGCGGGCGAAAGCGTGAGCGAGTTGATCGACGAGAGCACGATCGAGAACGCGATCGTGAGCGCGAACTGGTTGTAGAGCTGGCCGGTGATGCCGGGCATCAGCGCCGCGGGGATGAACACCGCGAGGAGCACGAGGCTCGTCGCGATGATCGGGCCCGTCACCTGCGCCATCGCCTTCACCGCGGCGTCCTGCAGGTCGGTCGCGCCGTTCTCGAGCTGGTGGTAGACATTCTCGACCACGATGATCGCGTCGTCGACGACGAGGCCGATCGCGAGCACGAGGCCGAGGAGCGTGAGCGTGTTGATCGAGAAGCCGAACGCCGCCATCACCGCGAAGGTGCCGACGATCGACACGGGGATCGCGATCATCGGGATCAGCGTCGCGCGCCAGTCCTGCAGGAAGATGAAGATCACGATGAGGACGAGCACCGCCGCCTCGACGAGCGTCTTGATGAGCTCCTCGAGCGAAGCCGAGACGAAGAGCGTCGTGTCGAACGCGACCTCGTGCGTGACCCCGGGCGGCAGCAGCGGCGAGAGGCGCTCCATCTCCTCGCGCACCTTCTGCGCCACATCGAACGCGTTCGCGTCGGGCAGCTGGTACACCGCGATGAGCGCTGCGCCCTTGCCGTTGTAGTGCGAGGTGCTCGAGTAGAGGTACGAGCCCATCTCGACTCGGCCGATGTCCTTGATGCGCACGACCGCGCCGTCGGCGCCCGAGCGCACCACGATGTCGCCGAACTCCTCGACGGTCGTCAGGCGCCCCTGCGTGACGAGGCTGACCGTGAACGCGGGCTTCGTGCCGGTCGGCTGCGCGCCGAGCGAGCCGATCGCGGCCTGCTTGTTCTGCTGCTGCACCGCCTGCGCCACCTCGGCGCTCGACATGCCGAGCGCCGCGAGCTTCGCGGGGTCGAGCCACACGCGCATCGAGTACTGCTCGAGGCCGAAGATCGTCACCTGCCCGACGCCCTCGAGGCGCTGGAGCGCCGGCACCACGGCGATGTCGGCGAGATTCGTGAGGTAGCGCGTGTCGTAGCTTCCGTCGGCCGAACGCAGCGCCGCGACGAGCGTCATGTTGGTCGACTGCTTGGTGACGGTGACGCCGAGCTGCTGCACCTCGGGCGGCAGCTGCGGAAACGCCTGCTGCGCGCGGTTCTGCACATCGACCGCCGCGATGTTGAGGTCGTAGCCCACCTCGAAGGTCACGGTGATGATGCTCTGGCCCGTGTTCGTCGAGTTCGAGCTCATGTACAGCATGCCTTGCACGCCGTTGATCTGCTGCTCGAGCGGCGAGGTCACCGCCTGCGCCACCGTCTCCGCGTCTGCGCCGTTGTAGACGGCCGAGACCTGCACGGTCGGCGGGACGACCGTGGGGAACTGCGCGATCGGCAGCGTGAACATCGTCGCGATGCCCGCGAGGAGCATCACGAGCGCGATCACGGTCGCGAAGATTGGCCGCGCGATGAAGAACCTCGACATGCTCGCTCCTTACTTCGCCGCAGGCGCTTCGGTCACCTTCGAACCCGCGGACAGCTTCTGGCCGCCCGCGCTCACCACGCGGTCGCCCGCCGCAAGCCCCTCGGCGATGCCGATGAGCTCGCCTTCGCGCGCCGACGCCTTCACGCGCACATTCTCGACCGTCGAGTCGGCCTTCACGCGCCAGACGAAGAGGTCGGTCTCGCGCGCGCTGAGCGCGGTCGCGGGGATCATCACAACGCCCGGGATCTCGCCGAGGTCGACCGTCACGCTCACGAAGGTGCCCGGGCGGAATGCGCCCGATGCGTTCGGAAACTCGACGCGCAGCATGATGGTCGAGGTCGATGCGTCGACGGTGTTCGACGAGAAGACGACGGTGCCCTTCGCGGTGATCGCCGCGTCGCCGCCGTAGACGACCTGCGCCTCGACGGGCCCCTCCTTCAGCTGCGACTCGATGAGCGGCCACTCGGTCGCGCTCGGGCTGAACTGCACCCACATCGGGTCGCTCTGGACGAGCGTGTTGAGCGCGACCGTGTAGCTCGGGCCGACCATCTGCCCTTCGTAGGCGAGCGACTTGCCGAGGAGTCCGTCCATCGGCGCCGAGACCTTGCAGTACGAGAGGTTGAGTTCGGCCGTCTCGAGCTGCGCGGCGGCCGCGGCGACCTGCGCCTTCGCGACGCCGATCTGGCTCTGCGCGCTCGCAAGCTGCGCCTCCGCGGTCGTGACCGACGCCTGCACCGTCGCAAGCTGCGACTCGCTCTCGGCGAGCTTCGACTCGTACTGGTCGAACGACTGCTTCGAGATCGCGCCGCTCGCGACGAGCGGGCGGTTGCGCTCGACATCGCGCGCGGCGAGGTCGCGCGACGCCTGCGCGCCCGCGACCTGCGCATGGACCTGCGCCACCTGCGCCTCGGCCTGCCGCGCCGACGCCTCGGCCGAGGCGACCTGCGCCTTCGCGCGTTCGAGGTCGGCGCGCGCCGAATCGACGGCGGCGCGGAACGGCGCGTCGTCGATCGAGTAGATCAGCGTGCCCGCCTTCACCTGCGTGCCGTCCTTCACATGCTGCGTGGCGAGGAAGCCCTGCACGCGCGCGCTCAGGTCGACGGGCCGCACCGAGGCGGTGATGCCGGGATAGGTCTTGGTGCGGCGAAGCGACTTCGACTCGGCCGTCGCGGTGCGGACCGCGATTTCCGACGGGAGCTGCGGCTTCTCAGGCGGCTTGGCGCATGCGCCGGCGACGAGCGCCACCGCCGCGACCGACACGCGCACCGCTTGAGGCGCCAGGTTGTTTCGTTCCATCGTGAGCTTCTTCATGGCTTCGACTTCTTCATGGCTTCGACTTCTTCATGGCTTCGACTCCGTCGCGGAAGCACCGTCCGCGATCTCGACTCCGGCGTTCTTCGCCGTCTCGACCGCGGCGCGGTCGAGATCGGCCTCGCCCCATCCTCCGCCGAGCGCCTTGCAGAGCGCCACCAGCGCCTGCGCCGCGGCGCCGCGCGCGTTGACCTCTGCG
>CAIXEV010000296.1 GCA_903918555.1 uncultured bacterium
TCTCGAACTGGGCGCGGGTGACGAACTGGTGCACCGCGTCCTCGACTTCCTTCGCGGAGGGCCAGATGTCCTTGAGGTAGACGGGCTTGCCGTCCTTCGTGGCGGCGATCGGTTCCTTCTGGAGGTCGATGTCGACGGTGCCGGCGATCGCGTAGGCGACGCAGAGCGGCGGCGACGCGAGGTAGTTCGCCTTCACATCCTGGTGGACGCGCGCCTCGAAGTTGCGGTTGCCCGAGAGCACGCTCGCGACCGCGAGATCGCCTTCCTTGATCGCGGCGCCGATGTGGTCGGGCAGCGGGCCGGAGTTGCCGATGCAGGTCGTGCAGCCGTAGCCGACGGTGTTGAAGCCGACGGCGTCGAGCGACGCGCTGAGGCCAGCGGCGTCGAGGTACTCGGTGACGACCTTGGAGCCCGGCGCGAGCGAGGTCTTGACCCACGGCTTGCGCGTGAGGCCGAGCGCGGCGGCCTTCTTGGCGACGAGGCCCGCGCCGATCATCACGCTCGGGTTCGAGGTGTTGGTGCAGCTCGTGATCGCCGCGATGACGACCGAGCCGTGCTTGAGCTGGAACTCGTTGCCTTCGGGGTCGCGCACGCTGACGCCGTCGGCTGCGGTCATCGTGGTCGCGTTCGGCGCGGCGGCGTTCGGGCCCTTGTTGTAGGTCTTGCCGAGGTCGCGGCGCCAGTTCGACTGCATGTCGGTGAGCGCGACGCGGTCCTGCGGACGCGCGGGGCCCGCGAGCGACGGCACGATCGTCGAGAGGTCGAGGACGAGCTCGCTCGAGTACACCACCTTCGAGTCGTCCTCGCGCCAGAAGCCGTTCTGCTTCGCGTACGCCTCGACGATCTTCACGAGACCCTCGGGACGACCCGAAAGCCGCATGTAGGCGAGCGTCTGCTCGTCGACCGGGAAGAAGCCGATGGTCGCGCCGTACTCGGGCGCCATGTTGGCGATGGTCGCGCGGTTCGCGAGCGGCATCTCCGCGAGGCCCGGGCCGAAGAACTCGACGAACTTGTTGACGACGCCGTGCTTGCGCAGCATTTCGGTCGCGCGCAGCACGAGGTCGGTGGCGGTGACGCCTTCAGGGAGCTTGCCGACGAGCTTCACGCCGACGACCTCGGGATTCAGCATGTAGATCGGTTGGCCGAGCATGACGGCCTCCGCCTCGATGCCACCCACGCCCCAGCCGACGACGCCGAGGCCGTTGATCATGGTGGTGTGCGAGTCGGTTCCGACGAGCGAATCGGGGTAGAGGACGCCGTCCTTCTCCCACACGACCTTCGCGAGGTACTCGAGGTTGACCTGGTGGACGATGCCCGTCGCGGGCGGAACCACCGAGAAGTTCGAGAACGCGCCCTGGCCCCACTTGAGGAACTCGTAGCGCTCCATGTTGCGCTCGAACTCCTTCTCGCCGTTGATCGTGAGCGCGACCTTCGAGCCGAACGCGTCGACCTGCACCGAGTGGTCGATGACGAGATCGCACGGAACCAGCGGATTCACCTTCTTCGGGTCGCCGCCGAGGCGCTTCATCGCGGCGCGCATCGCGGCGAGGTCGACCACGCACGGGACGCCCGTGAAGTCCTGCAGCACCACGCGGCCGGGCATGAACGGGATCTCGTTCTCGCCGACATTGCGCGCGTCGTAGCCCATCAGCGCCTTGAGGTGCTCCTCGGTGACGATGAAGTCGTCGAAGTTGCGCAGGCAGCTCTCGAGGAGCACGCGGATCGAGATCGGAAGCTTGCGGAAATCGCCGAACTTCGCGAGGGCGTCGAGGCGGTAGTAGTGCTTCGCGCCGTACGGGGTGTCGAGCGAGGTGCGGGCGCCGTAGCGATCGTGGGTGGTCGTCATGGTGGATTGCGGGGAAAGAGGTCCTGTCGAAGCCGAGTCGCCGAGTATAGAGCGCGACGCGCCACGCGATCAGGATGCGGGATTCGCGCGGTTTTCGGGAGCATCGGGGTCTTGCGCGCGGCCACACTCCGGGCACGCGGCGCGCCGCGGAAGACCGACGAGCGAATAACCGCATCCCGCGCAGCGTGGCCCCGCGTCGGCGCGCTCGCCCGGCATCGCCCACGGCAGCGCGAGGAGCGGCGGCAGGCCGACGGCGATCGAGAGGATGAAGAACCCCTTGTAGCCGAGGGATTCGACGAGGAAGCCGCTCGTCGAGCCGACGAGCGCGCCCGCGAGGAACATCAGGCCCGACAGGATCGCGTACTGGGCGGCCGCGAAGCGCGGCTCGCAGAGCGTCATGAAGTAAGCGACGAACGCCGCGCTCACGAGGCCGTTGCACAGGTTCTCGACCACGACGACCGCTGCGAACGCCGGCAGCGACTTGCCCGTCTCGACGAGCACGAGATAGCCCGCGTTCGACGCGACCTGCAGGATGCCGAAGGCGACGAGCGCGCGCAAGAGACCGAAGCGCTTCACGCAGATGCCGCCGATGACGGCGCCCACGATCGTCATCGCGAAGCCGAGGAACTGGCGGATCGACCCGATCTCCTCGACGCTGAAGCCGAGTTCCTGGCGCAGGAA
>CAIXEV010000297.1 GCA_903918555.1 uncultured bacterium
CCCGCCATCTGGCGGGTTGTTCGATTTTTGAGCGCTCGCGACCTGCTTCGTAACTCGCTTGCTCTGGTGCCGCGATCTTCGGCGGCGACGATGCTCGCTCCGCCGTTCCTGTAGGATTCCGCCGCCGCGATTCGCGGCACGGAGGGTGCAGTCATAGAGAAGCGCGTCGCCATCGTCACTGGAGCAAGCCGCGGCATCGGTCGCGCCATCGCAGAACGCCTCGCCAAGGACGGCCGTCATGTCGTCCTCGTCGCCCGCAGCGCCGACGGCCTCGCCGCCGTCGATGCGGCCATCAAGGCAGCGGGTGGCTCGTGCGAAGTCCGCCCCTGCGACATCGCCGACTCCGCCGCCGTGCAGGCCCTCGTCGACGGCGTCGCCGAGACCCACGGCCGCCTCGACATCCTCGTCAACAACGCGGGAATCACGCGCGATACGCTGCTTCTGCGCATGACCGACGAGCAGTGGGACGAGGTCATCAATGTGAACCTCCGCTCGGTCTTCGTGGCGGTGCGCGCGTCGCTGCGTCCGATGATGCGCGGCAAGTTCGGTCGCATCGTGAACATCGGCAGCGTCTCCGGCCTCAGCGGCAACCCCGGGCAGGCCAACTACGCCGCGGCGAAGGCCGCGCTCGTCGGCTTCTCGAAGACGGTCGCCAAGGAGATGGGCGCGAAGGGCATCACCGTGAATGTCGTCGCACCCGGCTTCATCGAGACCGACATGACCGAGGTCCTCGGCGATGCGGTCAAGACCGCCGTCCTGCCCAACATTCCCGTCCGCCGCTTCGGCAAGCCCGAGGAAATCGCTGCTGCGGTCGCGTATGCGACCAGCGACGAGGCCGGCTTCCTGACCGCGCAGACGATCGTCGTCGACGGCGGCATGGCCAGTTGACGGGTTCCTGCGGCGCGCGCTTGTCGCCGTTGTCCGCCGAGGCCGTCCGTTTGCCGACCCCCTGCGACCCCCGCACGATCGACGCATTTTCGCTATATTCCGCCCCCCGACTGCGTCAACCCAGTTGGCGGCTGGCGCCTCCGATATCTCGGGGTGCCCGCCGAAAGAGTCCGCCAAACGAGTCCCCCCGAACGAGTCCTCTAAGGAGTCAGACCGTGACCGACGCCGAAATCGAGAAGAAGGTCATCGACATCGTCGCCCAGCACACCGACGCGGAGCCCGAGACGATCACTCGCGAGACCAGCTTCACCAACGACCTGAACGCCGACAGCCTCGACATCGTCGAGCTGCTCATGGAGTTCGAGGCCCAGTTCGGCACCAAGATCCCGGACGACCAGGCCGAGAAGATCCACACGGTCGGCCAGGCGATCGACTTCATCAAGGCCAATCGCCCGCAGGGCTGAGCAGCTGCACCCCATGGCGGAACAGCTGCCCGAATCCGAAGTCGAAGCGAAGGTCATCGAGGCCATCGCGGAGCAACTTGGCATCGCCAAGGACGAAGTCACTCGCGACAGCGAGTTTGACAAGATCTGCGACAGCCTCGACAAGGCCGAGCTGATGATGGAGTTCGAGGATCTCTTCGAGATCTCCATCACCGACGAGGCCGCGACCAAGATCAGCACCGTCGCCGATGCCGTGCAGTTCATCCAGCAGGCTCTCGGCGGCAACACGCAGGGCGGCGAGAAGACCGCCTGAGGTTCGCTCGGGCGGCCCTCCCCGGAGGTTCGCCCGCCGGCAGACTCCCGAGGCGGCAGCGCCACGGTGCGTGAAACGAAGCACGAAGGACGATCATCGATGAGAACCGTCACCCTTCGCCGAGTCGTGGTCACCGGAATCGGCGCCGTGAGCAATCTCGGCACCTCCGTCTCGTCGACCTGGGCTGCGATGAAGGAAGGCCGCTCGGGCATCTCGCCTCTTCGGACTTTCCCGCAGAACGAGGACTGGACGGTCCGCTTCGCAGGCGAGATCCACGACTTCGACCCGAGCCATGTCGTCGATGGGCGCGAGCAGAAGCGGCTCGACCGCGTCGCGCTCCTCGCGATGGCCGCGGCCGACGAAGCCGTGCGGGACTCCGGCCTTGACCTCAGGAACGCGGCCGATCCGTACCGAAACGGCACGATCATCGGCTCGGGCATCGGCGGCGTCCTCACGATGGAGGAAGGCCACACGAAGCTC
Organism: uncultured bacterium; assembly: GCA_903918555.1. Classification (GTDB taxonomy): domain Bacteria; phylum Planctomycetota; class Phycisphaerae; order Phycisphaerales; family SM1A02; genus QWPT01. The sequence continues at coordinate 2,125 of CAIXEV010000297.1, forward strand.
CTCCAGACCGGTCCGCGCCGCGTGAGCCCGTTCGTGGTCCCACGGCTGATGGTGAACGCGGCGCCCGGCAATGTGTCGATCCAGTTCAACCTGCGCGGGCCGAGCACCGCGGTCGCCTCTGCGTGCGCGTCGAGCGGACACGCGATGGGCATCGCGATGCAGGCGATCCAGCGCGGCGACTGCGATGTGATGGTCGCCGGCGGCGCCGAGGCCGCGATCACCCCGCTCACGCTCTCCGCCTTCGCGTCGATGAAGGCGCTCTCGACCCGCAACGACGAACCGATGCGCGCCTCGCGCCCGTTCGACAAGGGCCGCGACGGCTTCGTGCTGGCGGAGGGCGCGGCGATCGTCATCCTCGAGGAGCTCGAGTACGCGAAGCGGCGCGGCGCGCGCATCTACGCCGAGCTCGCCGGCTACGGCGCGACGGGCGACGCCTTCCACATCGCGGCTCCCGACGAGCAGGGTTCGGGCGCCTTCAAGGCGATGGAAGTCGCGCTGAAGGACGCCGGCGTCGACCGCAGCGAGGTCGGCTACATCAACGCCCACGGCACCTCGACGCCGCTTGGCGACAAGGCCGAGGTCGGCGCCGTGAAGCGCCTGTTCGGCGAGCACGCCTACAAGCTCGCGATGAGCTCGACGAAGTCGATGACCGGCCACGCCCTCGGCGCCGCCGGCGGCATCGAGACGATCCCCACGATCATGTCGATCTACGAGGGCGTCCTTGCCCCGACGATCAATCTCGAGGACCCGGACGAGGGCTTCGACCTCAACTTCGTGGCCAACGCCGCGCAGCAGCGGAAGGTCGATGTGGCTCTCAACAACACCTTCGGGTTCGGCGGGCACAATGTGTCGCTCGTCTTCCGCCGAATGACCTGATCCTTCGCCCGCGGATCGCGCCACGATCTCCCGAGCGACGGTGCGCGAACCCCCGGCGCCAACCCCCGCGCCCCCCGCCGACGCCCCTCCCGCAACCCGTCGCCACGCCGTTCCGCCTCGAACGCAGGCTTTGCCATGGAACGCCCGCGCTGACCAAAGGAACCAGCCGCCGCGTGGATTCTCCATCTTGCGCGATCCGACCAAAGACGGGGTCCCGATCTGACCGATAAGGGCACTATGCCAGATGACCTGAACCGCATTCTTCGCCTTGAGGTGCCGCTGATCGTTCAGATCGCGGAGCGGAAGATGATGCTTTCGGAAGTCACCTCGCTGACCCACGGCTCGATCATCGAACTTCCGAAGGCGATCGACGAGCCGCTCGATGTGCTGATCAACAACGCGATGATCGGCCATGGACACGCCGTCAAGGTCAGCGAGAACTTCGGAATCCACATCACGCAGGTCTCGAACCTGCATGCTCGGGTGAAGGCGCTGGGGGCGAAAGCGGAAGTTCCGCCCGCCGAGCCTGTCGCCGAACCGGCCGCAGCCACGGCCTGATGAACGAACCACCAAGAGATCGAACACCTGAACGCCTTTCGGCGCAGGAAGCAGACACCGCGCATGCCACGCAATATTCCAGTCGGTAACGGCGAGATGCTGGTCGCCTTCGACGACCAGTACCAGATGCGCGACCTCTACTGGCCGCATGTCGGTCAGCCGAACCACACCTGCGGCCACCTGCAGCGCTTCGGCGTCTGGGTCGACGGACAGTTCGCGTGGATCGACTCGCCCGGCTGGATCCGCGACATCCGCTACAAGGCCGACACGCTCGTCACCGAGGTGCGGCTGCGCCACGATCGCCTCGGCATCGAGCTCGTCTGCAACGACGCGGTCGACTACTGGAGCCCCGTCTACTTCCGCCGCGTGGTGGTGACCGACCTGCTCGGCAAGCCCCGCGATGTGCGCGTCTTCTTCCACCACGACATCAGCGTCAACGAGTCGCCCGTCGGCGACACGGTGATGTTCGACCCGTCGTCGGGCGGCCTCGTCCACTACAAGGACAATGTCTACTTCCTGCTGAACGGCTGCGTCGGCACGCGGTTCGGCGTCGACCACTGGGCGACGGGCGCGAAGCGCATCGGCGACGCCGAGGGAACCTGGCGCGACGCCGAGGACGGACTCCTCTCGCGGCACGCGATCGCGCAGGGCTCGGTCGACTCGACCGTCGGCTTCGGCATCACGCTTGCGGCGTGGGGCTCGGGAAGCCTGCACTGCTGGCTGGCCGCGGGCCGCACGCATGAAGCGGTGCTCGCGCTCAACGAGAAGGTGCGCACGAAGACGCCGCAGCGCATGATGGACCGCACCGAGGCGTACTGGCGCCTGTGGGCGCTGAAGGAGCCGATCGATCTCTCGCCGCTCCCCGAGCGCCTGCGCGACATGTTCGTGCGCAGCCAGGTGATCGTCCGCACGCAGATCGACAACAACGGCGCGATCATCGCCGCGAACGACTACGACATCACGCACTTCGCGGGCGACACCTACTCGTACATGTGGCCGCGCGACGGCGCGCTCGTGTCGCATGCGCTCGTGCTGACGGGCCACGGCGAGCTGTCGCGGAACTTCTTCCGCTTCTGCGAACGGGTGATCTCGAAGGAAGGCTACTTCCTCCACAAGTACAACCCGACGGGCACGCTCGCGTCGAG
>CAIXEV010000298.1 GCA_903918555.1 uncultured bacterium
AGCTGGCCGAGATCCTTGTCGCGGCTCACCATGCGGATGCGCATCGAGGGATGCGCGCCGCGCAGCCGCTCGACCAGCGTCGCGATGACATCGTCCGCCTCGACGCCCTCGATGCCGAGGACGGGAATCCCCATCAGCCCGAGCGCCTCGAGGCAGCGCTCGACCTGCGGATGGAAGTCCTCCGGCGCGGGGTCGCGGTGCGCCTTGTACTCGGGGTAGATCTCCGAGCGGAAGGTCTCCTTGTCGCCGGCGGCGTCGATCACGACGATCAGTTCGGTCGGCTTCTGGGAGCGGAGATACGAGAACAGCATCGAGATGAAGCCGAAGACGAGGTTCGTCGGCTCGCCCGTGATCTGGCTCGAGAGCCCGCCGCGGATCGCGTAGTACGCGCGGAAGAACTGCGCGTGGCCATCGATGATGGCGGCGTGCGGCCCGATCGCGGCGGAGGCCGCGGTCGGCGAATCGGATGCGTGCGCGTCGCCGTTGGTCATCAGCCCCCCGCCGCCGTCGCCGCCGCGTGCAGCTCGCGGATGCGCGACTCGTACGCGGGCGTCACCTCGACATGGCGCCTCGACATCATCGCGCGCGCGGTCTCGAGGAACTTGTCGACCCGGAACGCCTTCGGTCCGTCGGTCGAATCGGTGAGCCACGCGAAGCGCGGCACGAGCGTCGCGGGCGACCTCGAGCACGCGATCATCGCGCCCGTCCCGATCGTGGTGCCGGTCATGAGCCGCGTTCCGATCGCGAGCTTGACATGGTCGCCGATCACGCTGCCCCAGAACTGGCGCCCCGTGCGCAGCAATCCGCCGTCGGCCTCGAGCCGCACGATGACCTCGCCGTAGGTGTTGAGCAGGTTCGAGTTGTCGCTTCCCGCGCCGATGTTCACCCACTCGCCGACGAAGCTGTCGCCGAGGTGCCCGTCGTGCGACTTGTTGGAGTAGCCCTGGAAGATCGTGCCGCCGATCTCGCCACCGACGCGGCAGTTGGGACCGATCGCGGTCGACGCCTTCATGAGCGCGCGCTCGCTCACGATCGTGCCTTCGCCGATCACGCACGGGCCCACGAGCACCGACAGCGGACGCACCGTCGCGCCCTTCGCGATGACGATCGCGCCCTTCGAGGCGTCGAAGACGCACAGCGGACCGACCGTGGCGCTCGGATCGATCAGGATCGGGTGCGTCCCGAACGACTGCCCCTCGTCGGGGCGAAGCGCGCGCTTCACGGCGCCCGTCGGCGGATGCGCCGCGAGGTCTTCATCGAGCGTGCGTCCGATGCGCGTCGTGATGTCCCATGGCGCGCCAGCGATGTCGGCGTCGAAACCGCGCTCAGCGTCGGTCGGCGCGGTCTCGACGGCGTTGCGCACCGCGGCGTCGTCGGCACCGCGCGGAAGTCGCGCCGCGAGGAATGTCCCGTCCCTGCGGAACCGTCGCTCGCCCGGCGCAAGGCCGTCGAGGACGCCCGCGGAGAGGAGCCGCGCGTGGGCGACGGTCGTCGCGTCGGCGGCCGCGCGAGCCGCCAGGCGCTCGCCGATCGACCAGAGGCCACACCGAAGGGAACTCGCTTGACGGAGATCCGTGAGCGGGCCGAAGGCTCCGCCGGAATCGTGCACCAGGGTGAGGCGTGAAGCCGAAGCGTCCATGCGACGCACTGTAGCGAAGGAATCAGCCGCCCTGCCGCGCCAGCCCAGGCGACACGCGCGTCGACGACGCGAACGCCCAGAGCGGACGGGTCTTGCCGAGTAGCCACAGCGTGGGCAGCGCCACGACGGCGTCGCCGACCGCGCCAAGGAATCGCCGCCAGACCTCGCCCGCGCCGCTTCCCGGCCACCACGGCGCGCCGCCATCGAGGAACAGCGCGCGCATCGAGAACAGGAAGACGAACGCGACGGCGGCGAGCAGCGAGAACGCGAGGGTCGCGGCCGCGCCCGCGAGCGGATTCTGGCGGTAGAGCAGGCTGCGCAGCTGGATCACCGCAAGAGCCCCGAGTGCGAAGGCGAGGACGCGCGGGCCCGGGACGACGAGGACTTCCTGCGAATCGAGCACCACGGGAGCGAGGAGATCCGCGACGAGTCCAGCGAGCATCGCGAGGCGGACGCCGATCTTGCGCGGCGCCGAGAGGAGCGCGAAGACGACCACCGCCGGCAGGAACTGGCCGCGGAGTTCGCCGATGGCGAGCACGCTGCCGAAGCTCGCGTCGAGCGCGGCTGCGAGCAGCACCGCGACGATGTAGATGCTCCACCTCATCGCGGCACCTCCGCCGGCACGGCAAGCACCACGCTCGAGAGGCCGTCGAGATCGACCACGGGACGGATCTCGACGCGACGCGCAAGCGGCGCCTGCTCGACCGGCTCGACCGACACGACGACGCCGATCCGCGAGCCAAGCGCGGCGCGGCCGTAGCGGTCGTCGGCGAGGCGCGCCACCATGCCGGGCGCAAGATCGAGCGAGGTCGCGACCTCGGCGGTCCAGGTTCCGCGGCCCGTCGGCTTCAGGACGGCGCCAGGGTAGCTCGACGCGGGCTTCTGCGGATCGCTTCCCTCAGGCGGGAAAATCCTCGCGCCGATGCTCGGCAGCTTGCTCGCCGGAATGAGCGACGATGAGAAGCTGCCGACATTGGGGGCGATGACGCCCGCGAACACATCGCCGTCGACGAGCGCCGCGGCGCCGGCACGGACGCCATGCCGTTCACCGGCGTTGAGCGCGAGCACGCCGGTGCGCCGGCTTGGGTCGCTTGCGATCACCGAAGCCTCGATGAGGCGGGTCTCGGGCGCGTCCACGCGGGCGCTCACCGCGCGCATGGTCGCGAGGCTGCGCTCGAGCCGCTCGACCTCGAGCCGCGACTGCTCGTAGAGCATGCGGTACTGCGCGACCTCGCGCTCAAGCTGGACCGTCTCGGGCGCGCTTGGGTCGAAAGCGGCCTGCGGCGGCCGGACCTGCTCGCGCAGGAACAATCCGAAGTGCGTCACAGGGGCGAGCGGGACCGAGAGGAGCCGGGCGAGGTCGTCCGTCCACGGCAACAGCGCGGAGACCGGCAGCATCGACACGACGAACGCCACCGCGGCAAGCGTCCAATCAAGACGCCTGCCCGTGAGCGTACGGATGAAGCGTGGCCTCTGCATCGCCCGAGTCACTCAACCGAGAGGACCTTGTCAGCCCTCGTCGACATCGCTGTCCATCGTCGCCTTCCACTCCTCGAGGTTCTCGAGGTAGATCGCGGTACCGCGGGCAACGCAGGTGAGCGGGTCGTCGGCGACTCGCACCGAAAGGCCGGTGCGTTCCTCGATGACCTGCCCGATTCCGCGCAGGAGCGCGCCGCCGCCGGCGATCACGATGCCGTTCTCGACGAGGTCGGCGCTCAGTTCAGGCTCGGCGTTCTCGAGCGTGTGGAGCACCGTCTCGACGATCTGGTGGACCGGCTCGAGCAGCGACTCGCGGATCTCCTCGCTGCCGACCACGGTCCTGCGCGGAAGGCCCGACACCATGTCGCGCCCGCGCACATCCATCGTGAGCTCCTTCTCGAGCTTGGCTGCGCTTCCGATCTCGATCTTGATGCGCTCGGCGGTCTGCTCGCCGATCGTGAGACCGTAGTTCTTCTTCATGTGGGCGATGATCGCCTCGTCGAACTCGTCGCCGGCCACGCGCAGCGACTGGCAGGTGACCATGCCGCCGAGGCTGATGATGGCGACATCGGTGGTGCCGCCGCCGATGTCGACGATCATGCTCGCCGTCGGCTCGCCGACCGGAAGCCCAGCGCCCATCGCGGCGGCCATCGGCTCCTCGATCTGGTAGACCTTGCGCGCGCCTGCGCGCGCGGCGCTGTCGAACACCGCCTTGCGCTCGACCGCGGTGATGCCCGACGGGACCGCGATCACGACGCGCGGCGCAAAGAGGCGGCTGCGCCCGGAGACCTTGCGGATGAAGTAGGCGAGCATCGCCTCGGTGACATCGAAGTCGGAGATGACGCCGTCCTTCATCGGACGGATCGCGCTGATCGTTCCCGGCGTCTTGCCGAGCATCTCCTTCGCGGCGCTGCCGACGGCCGTGCCGTTGCCGAGCACCTTGTTGGTGCCCTTGCGCACGGCGACCACGGACGGCTCGTTGAGCACGATCCCCTCGCCCCGAACGCACACCAGCGTGTTGCAGGTGCCGAGGTCGATGCCCATGTCGACGCTGAACCAAGCGAGAAGCTTCTCGATGTACACGGAAAGATCCATTCTCGGGGACGCCACAACGCCCCGCCCTGATCGGACGAACCTACCTAGAGGATCGCGGTCCCAGCCGAAGGCCGGCACGCCCACACCGCGGACAGGCCCGCCGACCCCGTCGTCACGACGGCGCGCGGCGATGCCCGATGCAGGAAAGGTAGCAGGAAAGCAGCGACGCCGCCCGTAAGGCGGCGTCGCGGAGACGGACAGTGTTGGAGGCTCGCTTGAAGGAGCGGCCGGGTTCACCTTGGAGCCGGATACACCTCGAGGGCGGAGCGGCAGAGTTGGTGAGAGCGTGGGGCACGCCCCCAAAGCCGATCGGCCAAGTTCCGATCGCCTTCGTCAGATTTACTTCACGACATTCAGCGGCGAGCCGGGCTGGCCGCCCGCTTCCGCCTGAGACATGTTGGACACCGCCAGGACGCCCACGCCCACGAGGAGCACGAGCGACGCGACGACGAGCAGCACGGTGTAGACATTCATCTCGCTGCTACGGGTGGTTGCCTTTGCCATGATTCAGATTCCTTCGCTTCGATGTCAGGTCGTCGGGTGAGTCGTCGGGGAGTCGTGAGCGGTCGTCGCTTCGCGGCCGATTCGGCCGACTTCAGTTCTGCGGCAGACTTACTCGCCTGCACGCGCGACTGCGCGCTGACCGACCTTGACTTCGCCGCGCGAGCCGGAGTCCTCGAGCTCGATGACGCCGACCGAGCGGTTCACATCGACCTCGGTGATGCGGAGGTTGCCCACGAAGGTGCTGCCGTCGCCGATCGCGAGGACCCAGCCGGCCTTCACGCCATCGCGCGAGCCAGCGTTGATCTCAGCGAGCGCCGCGCCATCGCCACGGCGGACATTGATGATCG
>CAIXEV010000299.1 GCA_903918555.1 uncultured bacterium
ACGGTGGGGGAGGGATTCGAACCCTCGAGACCCTGACGGGTCTGCCGGTTTTCAAGACCGGTACATTCAACCGCTCTGCCACCCCACCCAAGAAAGTGCGGGCAAATCCCGCGCGGCCGAGTGTAGCCGACCCCGCAAGACGGTAGTCTCCCCCGCCACTGGAGCCCTCTATGCGAAACCTCACCCCCGCCCTGCTCGCCGTCGCCATCTCGCTCGCCCCCGTTGCCCTCGTCGGTTGCTCGACGCCCGGCTACAAGAAGGGCGACAGCGCGGCCGACACGATGCGCGGCGCGGATCAGACCGCGGCGTCGCTCCTCAGCTCGGCGCAGAACGCCCAGACCTACTTCGCCTCGCTCCAGGAAGGCGAGCTCAAGCCGCTGTTCGCGCGCTTTGAGAAGGAGGTCGACGCATACGACTCGAGCATCAAGCGCCTCCGCGGCTCGCTCGCCGATGTGCGCAGCAACACCAACGGCTACATCGCGTCGCTCAAGAAGACGAGCGAGGCCATCTCGAGCGCGGACCTGAAGATGAAGACCGACGCGCGCATCGCGAACATCTCGCAGCAGCTCTCGGAGATCGACGGCTGCGCGGCGCAGGTCGACGCGATCGCGGGCGAGTTGAGCAAGGACTTCTCAGACCTCCGCAACTTCCTGCGCGCCGATCTCTCGACCCGCGGGCTCGCGGACGCCGCACCGACTGCGAAGGGCATCGACGAAACCATCAACCGCCTCGGAAAGGCCGTCGAGGAGCTCAAGCGCCAGCTTGCGGATGTCCAGGCCGCGGTCGCCTCGGGCGCCTGAACCAAAATCCAACTGAATCGGGTCGTGCGCGCGCACAAAATTGTGCAATTTTCTGCTACCCTGAGAATCCTGCGGACGCACTTTTGCGATCTGCAGCCTTCTCCGCGTGCCTGAATCACACTCCATCCTCGAGCGAGTCGCCAAGGGCGATCCGGGCGCGCCCACGGAGTGCATCGAGCGCTTCAGCGGTCTTGTCTGGAGCCTGGCTCGGCGCCTCTGCGCCAGCGCCTCCGACGCCGAGGACGCGGTGCAGGAGATCTTCATCGATGTCTGGAAGAGCGCCGCGCGCTTCGATCCTGCGATCGCGAGCGAGACGACCTTCGTCGCGATGATCGCACGCCGTCGCCTGATCGACCGTGGCCGCCGCCGCATGAGGCGCCCCGAGGTGCCCCAGATCGCCGAAACGCTCGCCGATGGCGCCGAGCGCATCGACCGCTCCGACAGCGCGGAGCAGCAAGGCATCGCGCAGCGTGCGTTCGCGCAACTCAGGCCCGAGCAGCAGCAGGTGCTCCAGCTCGCGATCCACCACGGCTGCTCGCACGAGCAGATCGCGACTGCAACAGGGATGCCGCTTGGCACAGTGAAGACCCACGCGCGCCGTGGACTCATCAAGATTCGCCAGATTCTCGCGGATCAAGGCGTCCTCGCGCCTGAGGATCATCCTCGGGATCTAGGGCAGTCGCAGCGCGATCTTGATGAGCAGGGCACATCGCGAATCCGCGCGAAGCAGTCGACCGAAGCATCGGCCATCTCCCCCGCCTCGCGAGGAGAGCCCCTCCCGTGAACCGCGAAACCAACAACTCTTCCAACGGCGGCGACGCGCTTCGCGTGCTTGACCGCGCCTGCGATGCCGCGCTGTTCGGCGACGCCCCGTCGGCCGAAGAGCTGCTCGAGGCGCGCGAGCAGGGCCTTGATCTCGTCAACGAAACCGAGTTGTTCGAACTGATCGCGGCGCAGCTCGAGTCCGAGCACTACCACGCCAACCGATCCATCGCTCCGACCGTTCCAGCGGCGCTCCGCTCGCGGCTCCACCAGATGGCCGAGTCGCTCGATGCGCCACAGCCGCTCCCGATCTCGCGTGCGATCAAGACGCCGACCCGTTCGCGTTCAGGGATGCGCGACTGGTTCGTCGCCGCGGCGTGCATCGCGTTCGGCGCCGTGTCGACCTTCATGCTCGTCCGAGCCGGAACGCAGTCCACCGAAGAGCTGACCACCGACCCGGCGCGGTTCGTGTCGATGTATCCGACCGCCGTGCGCGTGCCGTGGGAGGGCACCAAGGATTCGCATGTCGTGGGCACTGTCCGCGGCGAAGCGATCTTCGATCCTCGCACCTCGAAGGGGCTCCTCGTCATCGAGGGTCTCGCCGCGAACGATCCGTCGTTCGAGCAGTACCAGCTGTGGATCTTCGATGCCTCGCGCGACGAGCGCTATCCGGTCGATGGCGGCGTGTTCGATGTGCCCGCCTGCGGACAGGCCTCGATTCCGATCGAGGCGAAGCTTTCCGTCGACAAGCCCGTGCTGTTCGCGGTGACCGTCGAGAAGCCGGGCGGGGTTGTCGTGAGCGACCGGCGCATCGCGCTCGTTGCGAAGCCCTGACATCGCGAAGCCCTGACATCGCGAAGCCCTGACATCGCGAAGCCCTGACGCTGCGAACCACGACGCAACGATGCCCCGAACGCGGGCTCGCTGTTGTCTTTTGTGCTGAAATGAAATTGATGCGGGCGCGGAACGGATACCCCCGCGATGCGACTCCGTACCATGTCGCCTTCGTCCTCAGACGCGAGCCCCGCATGCCGATGAACACCCACACCCGCGCGCTCTTCCTGTCCGCATCCGCCGTTCTCGCCGCTGCGCCCGCGCTGGCCGCCGCGCCGCAGGAAGGCGATCCAACCCGCGGCCTCTGCCGCTACCCCGACATCTCGAAGGATTCGATCGTCTTCATCTACGGCAACGATCTCTGGATCGTGCCGAAGGACGGCGGCACGGCGCGGCCTGTCGCGAATCCAGCGGGCTTCGAGGGATCGCCCCGCTTCTCGCCGGACGGCAAGTCGATCGCCTTCCGCGCCAACTACGACCAGGGCCTTGATCTCTACACGCTCGCGGTCGACGGCGGCATCCCGCAGCGCGTCACGCATCACCCGGCGCCTGAAGGGCTCTGCGACTGGACGCCCGATGGCAAGGGCCTGATCTTCATGGGCAACCTGGGCGGCCTGACGCGTGCCTCGAAGCTCTACAGCGTGCCTGCGACGGGCGGCCTGCCCACGCAGTTCCCCGTTCCCTACGGCGCGAACGGCTCGCTCGACAAGTCGGGCGAATGGCTCGCGTACACGCCGCACTCGACCGACACGCGCACCTGGAAGCGCTACCGCGGCGGCATGGCGACCGACATCTGGCTCTTCAACATCAAGACCGGCGAGTCGAAGCGCATCACCGACTGGGAAGGCACCGACACGCTGCCCATGTGGAACGGCCGCAAGGTCTACTTCCTCTCCGACCGAAGCGCCGCCGAGGGCAATGTCCTCAATGTGTGGAGCTACGACGCCGACTCCGGCAAGACCGAGCAGGTCACCCGATTCAAGACGCACGATGTGAAGTGGCCCGCGATCGGCCCGGATAGCGGCGGATCGGGCGAGATGGTGCTCCAGCACGGCGACCAGATCTTCGTGCTCGACCTCGCGACCAACGCGGCCCGTCCCGTGTCGATCAAGGTGCCGGGCGACCGCGAGACGCTGCGCGTCGCCGTGGTCGATGCCGCGCAGAACATCCAAGGCGCGTCGATCTCCCCGAGCGGCAAGCGCGTCGCGGTCGTCGGCCGCGGCGACATCTGGTCGGCGCCCGCCGAGAACGGCACGCCGCGCAACATGACGCGCACCGACGGCGTGTTCGAGCGCTCCGCGGCGTGGAGCCCGGACGGCAAGACGATCGCGTTCTTCTCCGACGCGACCGGCGAGTACGAGCTCTACACCATGCCGGCCGACGGCAAGCCGGCGGCGGACGGCGCGCCCGCGCAGCCGAAGCAGCTCACGAAGCCGGTCGAGGGCGTGGCGGGCGCGTTCCGCACCGACATCACATGGGCACCCGACTCGAAGTCGGTCGTCATCCAGGACAAGGCCGGCCACATCGACCTCGTGAAGATCGAGGACGGTTCGTCGGTTCGCCTCGACAAGAATCCCGAGGCGCCGCGCTCGCTCGCCATCTCGTTCTCGCATGACTCGCGCTGGATCGCGTGGTCGCGCTCCTGCGACGGAAGCGAGCTCGACGCGATCTATCTCCACGACACCAAGGAAGCCGACCCCGCGAAGGCGCGCACGCAGGTGACGAGCGGCTTCTACTCGGACAGCGATCCGACCTTCGACCGCAAGGGCGATTGGCTCGTCTTCACGAGCTCGCGCAACTTCTCGCCGACCTACAGCGAGTTCGACACGACCTGGATCTACAACAACTCGCAGGTCCTGATGGCGGTGCCGCTGAAGAAGGACTTCAAGCTGCCGTGGCTTCCCACGAGCGACGAAGAGGGCCAGAAGGACGACGGCAAGTCGTCGGGCGGCGGTGGCGGAGCTCCCGCTGCCGGCGCTGGCGGGCCGCCCGCGGGTGGTCCTCCGGCAGGCGGACGCCGTCGCCGTGGCGCCGAGGGCGAGGAGGCGAACCTCATTGCGGCATCCGTTGATGCGGCGATTGGCCAAGATGAGAAGAAGGACGAGAAGAAGGACGAGAAGCAGACCGACGCCCCCGCCGCGACCGGCGCCGCCGGCACCTGGAACTGCGTCGTGCGCATCGACAACGCGCCCGTGGCCGTCAAGCTCGTGCTCGCCGAGACCGATGGCGCCGTCAGCGGCACCGCGGCTTCGGCGATGGGCTCGGCCGAGGTCAAGGGCACCTTCGACGCGTCGACCGGCGCGCTCAAGCTCAGCGGCACGCTGAACGGACGCGTGTTCGAGCTCGACCTCAAGGTCGAGGGCGACTCGCTGTCGGGCACGGCCAGCAGCACGACCGAGGATGGCGCCGCGATGAAGGTCGAGCTGACCGGCACGCGCGTCGCCGAGAAGAAGGATGGCGATGGCGCCAAGAAGGACGAGAAGAAGGACGAGAAGAAGGAGGTCGTGATCGACCTCGACGGCTTCGAGGCGCGCGCGGTGCAGCTGCCCGCGGCCGCCGGCTCGTTCGGGTCGCTCGGGTTCAACGATCGCAACGAGCTGCTCTACGGCCGCGAAGGCTCCGTGCGCGTCATGGACCTCTCCTCGAAGACTCCTTCGGAGGCGACGGGGCCGAGCGGCGTGCGCTTCGATGTCTCGGCCGACGGCAAGAAGCTGCTGATGGGCGGCCGCGGCGGCGCGTCGATCGCGGGCGCTTCGGCGGGCGCGAGCGCGAAGCCGATCGTCGCGAGCCCGATGCTCGTCGAGATCCACCCGCGCCATGAGCGCGCGCAGATCCTCGTCGACGCGTGGCGCATCTTCCGCGACTACTTCTACGACCAGGGCATGCACGGCGTCGACTGGAACGCGATCCGCGCGAAGTACGAGGCGATGCTGCCCGCGGTCGTGACGCGCGAGGACCTCAACTTCCTGATCGCGGAGATGATCTCCGAGCTCAATGTCGGACACGCGTACCTGCAGGGCCCCGGCGATGTCGAGGAGACCTCGAGCCGCTTGGTCGGCATGCTTGCCGTGGAGTTCGCGCCCGCGACCAACGAGGACGGCACGACCGCGAAGGCGTGGAAGCTCGCGAAGTTCGTGAACGGCGCGTCGTTCGACAACGAGGCGCGCAGCCCGCTCGCGGCGCAGGGCCTCGGCGTGAGCGAAGGCGACTACCTGCTCGCGGTCAACGGCGAGGCGGTCGATCCGTCGCGCGATCCGTGGGCGCAGTTCCTCGACCTCGCGGGCAAGTCGGTCGTGCTGACCGTCTCGAAGAAGCCAGCGATGGACAAGGACGCGAAGGATGTCGTGGTGACGGCGCTCGGAAGCGAGTCGAACCTCCACTACCGCGCGTGGGTCGAGTCGAAGCGCCGGCAGGTCGAGGAACTCTCGGGCGGCAAGATCGGCTACATCTATGTGCCGAACACGGGCGTCGATGGTCAGACCGAACTCGTGCGCCAGTTCTACGGACAGCGCATGAAGCCGTCGCTCATCATCGATGACCGCTGGAATGGCGGCGGTCAGATCCCGACCCGCTTCATCGAGCTGCTCAACCGCCCGGTCACCAACTACTGGGCGCGGCGCGACGCCCGCGACGGCGCGTGGCCGCCGGACGGACACCGCGGTCCGATGGCGATGCTCATCAACGGCCTCGCTGGCTCGGGCGGCGACATGTTCCCGTGGCTCTTCAAGCACAACAAGCTTGGGCCGGTGATCGGCACGCGCACATGGGGCGGCCTCGTCGGCATCTCGGGCAACCCGGGGCTCATCGACGGCGGCTCGATCAGCGTGCCGACCTTCGGCTTCTACGAGACCGACGGCACCTGGGGCGTCGAGGGCCACGGCATCGATCCGGACATCGAGGTGATCGATGACCCGGCGAAGATGAAGGACGGCCGCGACCCGCAGCTCGAGAAGGCGGTCGAGGTGCTCCTGAAGGAGCTCGAGACGAACGCCTACAAGGCGGTGCCGAAGCCGAAGGGCCCGAACCGCAGCGGCATGGGCCTGCCGGTCACCGATCGGTAACCCGCAGCCGCGACGGCTCAAACCATGCACTCCCGTCAGGCCGCGGATTCACTCCGCGGCCTGACCGCC
>CAIXEV010000300.1 GCA_903918555.1 uncultured bacterium
GGTGCGCCCGGCGGCTTCGGCCGCTTCCGCGTCTTCACGGTGGGTCGTGATGCGGCCTCGCGATTCCGCGTGAAGCCGCCGTGGCGCGTGCGGCCAAACGCGGGCCCGATCGAGCGCGCCTTCGTCGGGATCCTGACCTTTCTTCTCGCGCTGCCGGTGGCGCTCCTCATCATCGCGCTCGCGCTCGCTGCGCTGGTGCTCGTGCTCGGTTGTGGCGCGGTGTGGTTCGCGTTCGTCCTCGCGATCTGGATCGTCGGGCGGCTGACGGGAATCGGACGCGGACGCGCGGTGCGCGCGAGCCGTGCGCCCGACGATGGCCGCGAGAATGTCCGCGTGATTCCGCCGCGCAACGACGGCGGAGGCTGAGTCGTCGGATTTCGCGCCTCAGATTCCGCGTCTCGGATTCCGCGTCTCGGATTTCGCGCCTCGGATTCCGCGTCTCGGATTTCAAGCCTCGGATTTCACGCGTTTCCCGTAGACTGCGGTTCACCCGAGGATGAGAACGATGGCTGACGGAACAGCGCCCGCCGCAGGCGGCACTTCAACCTTCGCGCACCTGCACCTTCACAGCGAGTACTCGCTGCTCGACGGCGGCAACACGGTCGAGCGGCTGCTCAAGCGCGTGAAGGAACTCGGCATGGACGCCGTCGCCGTCACCGACCACGGCAACCTCTTCGGCGCGATGGAGTTCTATCTCGCCGCGAAGGACGCGGGCGTGAAGCCGATTCTCGGGATCGAGGCGTATGTCGCCGTCGACCGCGACGGCCGGCAGGGCGACCGCCGCGACAAGACGCACACCGGCGAGAAGGACGGCGGCTGGCACCTCGTGCTTCTCGCCGAGAACATCACGGGCTGGCGCAACCTCCTCAAGCTCTCCTCCGACGCGTTTCTCAACGGCTTCTACTACAAGCCGCGCATGGACAAGTCGACCCTCGCGCAGTGGGGCGACGGCGTCATCGCGATCAATGGGCACCTCGGTTCGTCGATCGCGTCGCACCTGATCGACTTCGTGAAGTCGGGCAAGGATCCCGTCTTCTGGCAGCGCGCCGTCGACGAGGCGAAGTGGCACGCCGCGAACTTCAAGCCGAACGAGAAGGGCGAGCCGCGCTTCTACATCGAGCTCCAGCGCCATGTGCCCGAGCAGGAGGAGATCAACCCGTGGCTGCGCAAGCTCGCGAAGGAGCTTGATCTTCCGCTCGTCATCGACAACGACGCGCACTTCCTCCGCGCCGAGGACCACGATGTCCACGACACGCTCTGCTGCATCTCGATGCAGAAGAACAAGGACGAGGCGGGGCGGCTCAAGTACCCCGAGTCGATCTATGTGAAGAGCCCGCAGGAGATGCGCGAGCTCTTTCCCGATGAGGACGACGCCGAGGCGCTCGCGAACACGGGCCGCATCGCCGCGCGCTGCGATGTGAAGCTGCCGAAGGGCGAGAACCACGCGCCCGTCGTCAAGGTGAAGCACCCGGGCGTCGGGCCGACCTACGCTTCCGACAAGCACGGCGACCTCACCGAGTGGTTCAAGGCGTACTGCCGCCTGTTCGAGACGCTGCCGTTCGATGCGACGAAGGACACGGAAAGCCCGTCCGACCTGAAGGCAAGCTGCGACCGCGCGCTGCGCGACCTCTGCGAGGCGGGCCTGATCTGGCGCTACGGCCACGACGGCGTGACGCCCGCGATCCGCGCGCGGCTCGACCGCGAGCTTTCGATCCTCGCGGACAAGTCGATCAGCGCGTACTTCCTCATCGTGTGGGACTTCGTCAACTGGGCGCGGCAGCGCGGGATTCCCGCGAACGCGCGTGGCTCGGGCGTCGGCACGATGGCGGGCTATGTGCTCGGCCTCTCGAACGCGTGCCCCGAGAAGTACGGCCTGCTGTTCGAGCGCTTCACCGATCCCGACCGCTCCGAATACCCCGACATCGACATCGACATCTGCCAGGACGGCCGCGCGTCGGTCATCGACTATGTCCGAAAGAAGTACGGGCATGTCGCGCAGATCATCACCTTCGGCCGCCTGAAGGCGAAGGCCGCGGTGAA
>CAIXEV010000301.1 GCA_903918555.1 uncultured bacterium
CCGATGTTCGTGAAGCCGCCGTTTGCGACCTTCATGCCCGTTCGGATCATGGGCGTGACGGCGCCAGGCGGCGTGAAGGTGCTGACATCGGAGGCGTAGAGCGGGCCGTTGTAGGTGATGCCGGGCGCACCGGCGATCGACATCGAGACCATGCGCAGACGACGACCGAGGTTGAGGTTCCGGTTCTGATTGAGGCCTTCGTTGTTGCCGAAGGCGTCGATCACGAGCGCATCGCCCACGAGCGGGCTTCCGTCGAGCGCGAGCACCGCGACGAGGATGTCGAAGTCGTAGAAGCCTGCGAAACCGCTCGTCAGCTGGTTCAGGCCGGTCCACAGCGAGGTCTCCATCGTCATGCCTCGCGGGGCGAGCGTCTGGATCGTCGAACCGAGGTTCGCGATCGGACCGTTCGGGCCCACGACGAGCGTGACGAACGCGACATCGACTGCGTGATCGTTGGGATTTGCAACCATCAGCACCGGTGCGGAACCGTTGTCGAAGTCGCTCACCGACGAGTTGGTGAATCGGAACGGACCTGCGAGATGCCAGCCTTCCCACCCCGGATACTGGAGCGGCGTCTCCTGCAGCTGCTGGTACGAGCCCTCGCCCGGCGCGGGAAGCGGGAATCCAGGCGGAATCACCGTGCTGTCGGGATCGCGCGCGACGCCCCAGCCAGGAACGCCGATCGAGTCGAAGTAGTGCAGGGTGGTACCGACGATGGGACCGTTCTGCTTCGGATCCACGACGCTGATGATGGCGGAGCCGATTCCCGAGCCGCTCAGGCCGATGATGCTGGCGTCCTCCATGTGCGTGCCATCGGGTGGGATCGTGATCGGGCCGCTGGTTCCGAGCGGGTTGCCGGACGGATCGCGGTAGTCGATCGTGACGACGGTTGGGTTCAGCGGGTCGGGGTTGTTGACGATCACGGCGCTGCTGAAGGCGCCGAACGCGCGGTTGATTCCCGTTCCGAAGGAGCCAAGGGGATTCCAGAACAGTCCGGCGGCCGTCTTGGTGTACGCCGGCTGCGACTGGAGATTCGTCGATGAGTTGACGAAGGCGTATTCGCTTGGCGAGAAGGCATTGGCGGGCGAGATGTTCGGCCCAATCGGCGGAGGATCGGGCGGGCACTGCGCCGCTGCGCCGCTCGCAAGCGTGAGCGCAAGCAGCGCGGCGATCGCGGGCTTCGCCAGATTCGTGCGCGGACCGATGCAGTTCTTTCGCATGTTCATGTCAGCTCCTTCTGCGTGGTGACCGAATGGACCCCGAGCGACACCGCCGCGCGCGAATGCGTCGCGCTGCGTGGTCCGGGGGCGTGCGGCCGCCGCGCGGTGCGTGCGGCCATCGGGGTGAAGAGCATCGCCACGAGCGATCCGTACAGACCGTCGTGACGGAATCAGGGGAATGCTGCGGATTTCAGGGCCGCGCGCCGGCGCGAAGGCGAGCCCGCCGCGGCGGTCTGGACGATCTCACGGACTTCGTGCCACGCGGAATCCAAGGTTGTAGAAACTGGCGTTGATTCCGTACAGCCGCGTCGATGCGCGCAGGAAACTATCGTTCGACCACGAGCCGCCCCGGAATACGCGCAGCGTGCCGGACGCAGGACCAAGCGGATTCATCGCTGGGCTCGAGGCGTAGTAGGTGGCCGAGTACCA
>CAIXEV010000302.1 GCA_903918555.1 uncultured bacterium
GCAGTTGATGCCGGGCGCCGTGATGACGAGCGCGCGGAGCGATGATGACTTCGCCTGACGACTCACGAGAATCCTCCTGCGGCCATGCCGCCGCTCCACGCCTCGCCGAGCGCGCGAACCTTCGCGCGCGCGACGGCGCCCGCACCCGCAAGCGCGAGCTCGCCGCTTGCATCGAACGAACCGATCACCGCGTGCGGAACGGCGCCGAGCGCCTTCGCGAGCGCGGGGAGATCCGACTCCTCGACCTCGAGCAGGTAGCGCGACGCGTCCTCCGCGAACGCGCGCGCGAGGAACCCGACCTCGCCGTCGCACGGGAGCTTCGAGAGATCGAGCGAGAGCCCGAGCCCGCCCGAGAACGCCATCTCGGCCGCCGCGACGAGGACGCCGCCTTCGCTCGCGTCGTGCGCCGAGCGGACAATGCCCGCGCGGATCGCGCCCGCGACGGCGGCCGCGTTCGCGGGGCCCGTCTTGAGACATGGCGCCGCGATCTTCGGCGAACCCGCGTGCGTGCCCGCGAGCATCGCGAAGTGCGAGCCGCCGAGACGGCTCGTGGTCGTGCCGACCGCGACGAGCCTCGAGCCCGCGCGCTTCGCGTCCATCGACACCGCGCGCGAATCCTTCTCGACGGGCGCGAAGCCCGAGATGAGCAAGGTCGGCGGGATCTGGATCGTGCGGCCGTCCTCGGTGACGAACTGGTTGTTGAGCGAGTCCTTGCCCGAGATGAACGGCGCGCGGAACGCCTTCGACGCGTCGTAGCAGCCCGCGCACGCGCGGACGAGCGCGCCCATGTTGCGCGGGTCCTTGCAGCTCGGCCAGCAGAAGTTGTCGAGGATCGCGATGCGCGTGTGGTCGGCGCCGACGCACACGAGGTTGCGCACGCACTCGTCGATCGCCGCGATCGCCATCGCGTACGGATCGGAGCCGAGCCCTGTCGCGAGACCGTTTCCGATCGCAAGCGCGCGGTCGGAGTCCTTCTTCGGACGGATCACCGCGGCATCGCCAGGCCCGCCACCCGAAGTTGCGACCGGCGCGCCGACGAGCGGCTTCAGCACGCTCGAACCCTGCACCTCGTGGTCGTACTGGCGGATGATCCACGCCTTGCTCGCGATGTTCGGATGCGCAAGGAGCGTCTCGAGCACGCGCAGCGCGTCGGCGGGCGCATCGGCAAGATCACGCTCGAACCGCGGCGCGCGCTTCGGCGCCCGCTGCTGCGCGGCCCACGACGCGTCCCACACCGCCTCGCGCACGGGCATCGGAATCGCGCCGTGCAGGAACTCGCACGAGAGCCGGCCGACCTCGGTGCCGTGCCAGACGAGCGCGATGTCGTGGCCGCCCTGCGCGTTCTCGAGGCCGAACACGCCGAGCTCGCACCACTCGACGCCGTGGTCGTCGCAGATCCGCGCGAGTTCCGCGATGTTCGCGTGCGGCACCGCGAGCACAAGGCGCTCCTGCGCCTCGCTGATCCACACCTCGGTCGGCGAAAGTCCGTCGTACTTCGTCGGCGCGCGGTCGAGGTTCACGGTCGCGCCGATCTCGCCGGCCATCTCGCCGACGGCGCTCGAGAAGCCGCCCGCGCCGCAGTCGGTGAGGCCGCTGTAGAGCGGGCCGCCCGCGCGGTCGCGCATCGCGAGGATCGCGTCGAGCACCTTCTTCTCGGTGATGGCGTTCCCGATCTGCACAGCGTGGCTGAACTCGCTGGCGTGCTTGTCGGTGAGCTCCGCGCTCGAGAAGGTCGCGCCGTGGATGCCGTCGCGGCCCGTGCGTCCGCCGACCGCGATGATGAGGTCGCCCTTCTTCGTCGCGCCCTTCACGCAGCTGCGCGGCATCAGGCCGATGCAGCCGCAGTAGACAAGCGGGTTGCCGACATAGTTGTCGTCGAAGTAGACGGCGCCGTTGAGCGTGGGGATGCCCATGCGGTTGCCGTAGTCGCGCACGCCCGCGACGACCTGCGTGAGGACGCGGCGCGGATCGAGGCACCCTTGCGGCACCTCGGCGATGTCGGGGTACGCGACGCAGAAGACATCGGTCGCCGCGATCGGCTTGGCGCCGAGGCCCGTGCCGATGATGTCGCGGATGCAGCCGCCGATGCCGGTCGCCGCGCCGCCGTAGGGCTCGATCGCGCTCGGGCGGTTGTGCGTCTCGCACTTGAAGCACACCGCGTCGGTGTCGTCGAACGCGATGACGCCCGAGTTGTCGACGAACACCGAGAGGCACCAGTCGATGCCGTCCTTCATCAGCTCGTGCGTGCTCGCCGCGACGGTCGACTTCAGGAGGTTCTTCACCGTGACGACGCCGTCGGCGTTGACCTCGTGGTTCGGCCGCGACTTCGCGTCGGCGGCGAGCGACCACTGGCCCTCGAACGCGGGATCCTGCGACAGCTCGCGGTAGCGCACCGTCGACTTCAGCGTCTTGTGGACGCAGTGCTCGCTCCAGGTCTGGGCGAGCGTCTCGAGCTCGATCTCGCGCGGCTCGCGGCCGAGGCGGCGGTACTCGCTCTGGAGCGCCTTCATCTCGTCAAGCGACAGGAAGAGGTGGCCTTCGCGCGAGAGCTTCTCGAGCTCTGCGTCGGAGAGCCTGGTGATCGGGACCTCGCGGATCGCGAGCGTGTAGGGCTTGCCGACCACGAATCCGGCCGGAAGGTACGGCTCGGTGTGGATCGCGTGGATGACGGCGTTCGCGAGCAGGCGCTCGCCGACGGTCTGCGCGACCATCTTGTCGACGCCGTGCAGGTCGTAGCGGTCGCCCGTGCGCACCTCGACCGCGCGCCCCGTGAGCGCGAGGATCGCGGCCTGCACGCTCTCGGCGGCCGGGTCGGTGACGCCCGGCAGCGGGTGCACCTCGACCACCGCGACTCCCGGCGCCACGCTCGGGCGCGAAGGCTTGTTCGACGCGTGGATCTCCGCAGACTGCGTCACGCAGTCGGCGAGCAGCTCGTTCGCGATGCGATCCACTTCCGACGCGCTCAGCGCGCCTGCGATCAGGTAGACCGCCGCGTGCTCGACCTTCTTCGGCTGGCGCGCGAGCCCGAGGGACTCGATCGCGCGCTGGACCGCGGCACCACGGGGATCGTGGTGGCCACGGCGTGGCCGTACCTCGATGCGGTGGATCACCGTGGCGGCGGGCTGACTGGACTGGGTCGCACTGGCTGCGGTCGGCATGGTCTCGGCTCTGCTCGCTGGCGGCGTCACGCCGCCAGCGGCGGCTGTGCGCGACCTTCGGGGGAACCGAGAGTGTAGGAAAACGCCGCGCAGCTGAGGGCTGCACGGCGCAGGGTTTTCAAGGCAATGGCTCGGCTCTTTGCGTCAGAACGCCATCTGGAGCTGCGTCCGGAAGACGACCTCGCTCTGCTCGGCGGCCGCACGCCAGCCATTGGGCTGGTTCGCCCAGACGCCGTCGACCGAGTCGAAGGCGAAGCCGACATCGCTCGACCACTTCAGGTCCTCGCCGTCGATGTACCAGTTGAGACCGACGGTCAGGGCCGTGAACAGGTTGCCGTTGTCGAGGCTCGCGGTGCCCGCGGGGGTCGTGATGAGGGCGATGTTGGGGATGTCGGCGCTGCCGACCTCCATGCGCCCGAAGACCTCCCACTTCGGCACGAAGTAGTACGAAGCCTGCAGGACGGCGCCCCACGAGTCGCTGCCGCCGATGTCGAAGGTCGACGGGGCGCCGAAACCGTTGCCGCCGAGCACATACGCCGAGCCCGACTCCATGTGCGAGTAGGTGAAGCTTCCGAAGATCGTCGCGCCGCCGAACATCCAGCTGGCGTCGGCGGTGACCGCGTACCAGTCGTTCGGCTGGCTGCTGTTCGGGCTGGTGCCCGTGTCAGGATCGCCCGACTGGGCAAGACCCGCGACGCCGAACATGAACGCGTACTCGTCGCCCGGCGGGCTCGTCATCGAGTTGAACTGCGACCAACGGCCGGCCAGCTTCCACTCCATGCGGCCGGTCACGGACCAGTCGACCTGGTCGCTCGCCCAATCGGAGTTCAGCGGCGCGCTGCCGGCGCCCTTGAGCGCGCCGTAGACATTGTCGGTGGCGCCATTCGAGATCGCGACCATCACGCGCACATCGTCGGAGACAAACTGCCCCTCGATGCCCTGCGAGTAGCCGAGACCGAGGTGTTCCACGATCGTCGAGCGGGCGACCGCCATCTGATACTCGGCGTCGACGAGCTGCTCGCGCGCGAACGGCAGCTTGAACTGGCCTGCGCGCACGGCGATTCCATCGGAGACCTCCGCGCGAATCCACGCGTCGAGCAGGCGGAAACTACCGCCCGAAGAGCCGAGGTTCGCGAGCGGCGCAGAGCCGATCGCACTCTCGTCCTGGTTCACGAACTGTCCGCGCAGGCGGTAGGTGTACTCGGGCCCGAAGACATGCCCGCGGAACTCGAGCTGCGTGTTGGGCAGATCGAAGCCGCTGCGCGACTCGACATTGTCGGCGACGGGCGAACTCGCGATGTTCACGCCCGACTGACCATCGGGGATGTAGCTGTAGATGTAGCGGGCCTGGATGAGGCCGCCGACCTGCAGACGGAAGCGGCCGTCGACAGACTGCATGAAGAAGCCGTCGTTCCAGCCGGCGGTCATCTCGCTCGCCTGAAGCGAGTCGCGCACCGAGCTGTCGGCGAGCACATCCGCGACGATGCCTCGGATCTCCGCGGCCCGCTCCTCGCTCAGCCACGCCGAGCCCTCGGACTCGCGCAGCGTCGCGACCTCGGTGGAGAGCGCGGCATTGGCGGCCTCGAGACGCTCGATGCGCTTGAGGAGTGCATCGCTCGCCGTCACGCCGTCATCGGCGCGCGCAGCGCCAGCGACGCCAAGCGCCGCGATCATCAGCGGCGTGAGCAACGGCTTTGGGGTAAAGAACGGGCGTCGTGGCCCTCGGCACATCCTGTGCGGGTCGTTCGGCATCCTGCCTTCTCCTTGTCGGGCGCAAAGACGCCCTGTCTTGGCGTTA
>CAIXEV010000303.1 GCA_903918555.1 uncultured bacterium
CACTTCCTGTCGCTGCGCATGGATCCGCACGCGCAGATCGAGATCCAGGACTACGCGAAGGCGATGTACGAGCTCATCAAGCCGATCGTGCCGGACGCGTGCGAGGCGTTCGAGGACTACCGCCTGAACGCGATGCACCTGACCGGGCTCGAGATCGACGCGATCCGCACGGGGAAGCCGCTCGCGACGGAGAACAAGCGCGAAACGGCCGAGTGGGAAGCGAAGAAGGCGCGGCTGGGGCTTGGTTGAGCGGTCGCTGCGTCTTTAGGCGGTCGCCGCTGCGGCGGCTCCCTCTGGTGCTTGTTTGAGCGGTCGATGCTGCTGCGGCTGCTCAGGTCACGACCGACGCTTGTGGCTGCCGTGCTTCTGGAACACGGCCTTCGACTCCGCGCGCGCCTCGCTTGTCGCGCGCAGGCCGTAGAGCCTTTCCTGCGCGAAGCGATACGCCGCACGGTGCTCGACGATCGGCGCGGGATAGTCGACGCCGATTCGACACCCAATCATCGCCTGGAAGAGCGGCGGCATCGTCTCCGGTTCCGCGAGGTATTCGTCGGACACGGGCGCAAGCTCCGGCACCCAGCGCCGGATGAACACGCCGCTCGGATCGTGGTCTTCGACCTGCTTGCGCGGCGAGTAGATGCGCAGCGTGTTGATGCCCGTCGTGCCCGACTGCATCTGGATCTGCGGATAGTGGATTCCCGGCTCGTAGTCGAGAAATTGCCGCCCGAGCCACGGCGCGAACAGGCGCCAGTCGAGCCACAGGTGATGGCTCGCGAAGCTCACGAGCATCGCGCGCATGCGGAAGTTGATCCAACCCGTCGCGACCAGCGCGCGCATGCACGCGTCGACCATCGGGTAACCCGTGCGGCCTTGCTGCCACGCCGCAAGCCGCGCGGCCGCGATGTCGGCATCGAGCCCGTCGCGCAGGTCCTCGCACGAACGCGCCATGCACATCGACTCGATCGCAGGCTCGTCCTCGAGCTTCTGGATGAAGTGGCAGTGCCACGAAAGCCGCGAGAGAAAGCTCTTGATCGAGCCGCGCCAGAGCTCGAGATCGTCGGCGCTCAGGCCCTCGGTCGCGGTCCGCGCCGGTTCGCCGAGCTGCGCGAGCCGTCGCCGCGCGCCTTGGTACGCGCGCCGCACCGACATCGTGCCCCACGCAAGGTGCGGCGAAAGCCGCGAGCACGACTCCCACGCAAGGACGGGCGACCCCATCGTCTGCCGGTACTCGCGGCCGCGTGCAAGCAGGAACGAGGTGAGGAGCGCGCCCGCCTCGCGCTCGCCGCCTTTCTGCCGCAGCGCGGCGCGCGTGTCGGGGCCGAGGCCGAGCTCGGCGACGATCTCGTGCGATCCGCGCGGCACGCGCGATGCGTCGGGCGCGACGAACGCGTCGGGCGGCGCAAGGCGCGGACGCTCCATGTGCGCCTCCCACCGCGCGGCCCATCCGTCGCGGCCCGGATTCGGACGCAGCACGCCATGCTGGCGGAACTCGCGGAACGGAATGCCGCGCTTCCTGCACCACCGCGCCACGCGGATGTCGCGTGCGTAGGTGACGGCGTTGCCGGTCTCCTCGTGCGCAAGGAGCGCGGTGATCGGTTCGCGCGCGTGAAGTTCGCCGAGGATCTCGGTGATCTCGCCGACGCGGTACGCGACCGCGCCGCCGCGCGCACGCAGCGCGTCGTCGAGTTCGGCGAGCGACTCGAGGTAGAACGCGAGATGCGACGGGTCCGCGTCGGGCGCCTGCCAGACCTCGGGCTCGAACGCCGCGAGTGCGATCATCGGCGTCTCGTCGCGCGCGCCCGCCGCCGCCGCGTGCGCGAGCGGCGCGTGGTCATCGAGTCGGAGGTCGCGCTTCAGCCAGACGACGAGCATGCGGGCGGTTCGCAGCCCGGCCCGTTTCCGATGCGGTCATTCCTCCCGCGCGAGGTCGTCGAGCGAGCGCAGCGTGACGCGCGCGTCCGGGCCCGGCGCGGCGCCCGGCACCTCGAGCGCCATCGCGCGCGCGCCGGCGTTGCGCGCTGCGGTCGCGCCGATCGGGTTGTCGTCGACCATCACGAGAAGCGACGGATCGGCGAGCCCGAGCCGCTGCACGGCCTCGTAGATCCCCCACGGCGCAGGCGAGGGCTCGCAGGTCTCGTCGGTGGTCAGCACGCAATCGAGCGGCACGCCCGCGCGCTCGAGCGCGGCGAGCTGCGGGCCGAGCAGCCGCCGCGGCGTGCAGCAGATCACCGCCGTGCGGAATCCCTGCGCGCGCAGCCGCGCGAGCGCGGCGCAGGCGTCGGCGTTCGGCTCGGGCGCGGCTTCCGCCGCCTCTGCGAGCCGCGGCTCGAGGTCGCGCGTCATGGTGTCGAGGTCGTCGGGCGAAAGCCAGTGGCGGTTGACGGCGCGGAAGGCTTCGGCGATGCGCGGCAGCGCGAACAGCCGGCGAAGGTGCGCGCGTCCCGTCGGCCCGCGCGTCTCGAGAAGCTCCGCGTCGGTGACCTCGACGCCCCAGCGCGCGAGCGTCGCGCGCGCTGCAGCGTGGATCGCGGGGCGATGGCGGTCGAACAGCACGCCATGCCAACCGAAGGCAACGGCCTGTGCTCCACGCAGGAATGCCCGGATCTCAGGCATGACTCGCGCTCCGTTAGGAGTCCTTCTTGAGCTGCGCCGCGTCGAGCTCGCGCTCGGTCGGGATCGAGAGGAATCCGATCAGCGGCGCGTCGGGCGCCGTCTGGATCTGCACGAGGCGGATCGGCGTCGGCGGGTAGTAGCGCAGCAGGCCGCCGGGGAAGGGGCCTTCGCCACGCACATCCCAGAACTCGCCGAGCGGGATGCGGAGCGTCTGACCCGCCGCCAGCGCATCGACATGCTTGAGATACCGCTGGTTGAGCCAGATGTCGACATTCGACCAGCTCTCGACCGTCGCGTTCACGATGAGCATCGCGTCGCCGTCGTTGAAGACCTGCACCTCGGCCACGCGTTCCTGCGGCAGGTTCGCGGGATACGCACGCGTCGCCTTCGTCGGCTCGTAGCGCATCGTCTCGCAGCCGACAGAGAGCGCGGCCGCGGCGAGCGCGGCGATGGCGGGGGTGCGTGCGTGGGGCGCGCGAGGCATGGCGGGCAATGTAGCAGGGCGGGGTACGCGGCTACAGTGCGGATTCCCGCGCGAAACATTCCACGCGCGGCCGGAAGGAGGCAGGGTCATGTTCGAGTTCGGTCGCAGATCGCTGGTCGGGGTGGCGTCGGTCCTCGCGCTTCTCGTCGGTTGCGTCGACGGTCGTACGGCTTCGCCGCCGTCCGGCCCCGCGCGCGCGGAGGCGGAGGCGGAGGCGGAGGCCGACGGTTGCCTCAGCGTCTTGATCGCCTCGCGCATCGGCGACGCCCGTTTCACCGAGCCATTCATTCTCGAAGGCGACCAGCGCGTCTTCATCGATCCGCAGCCGGTCGTCTCGTGCGGCTCGATGTTCGAACCATGCTTCGACCCATGGTTCGACGCGCAACGCTCCGCGCCAGGTGGCCGCGTGCTGCGCGTGCGGCTCGAGGCCGCCGCCGCCGAGGCACTGCGCGCGGCGACCGCGCACTACGACGGCAAGTACGCGGTGTTCCGCTGGAAGGGCGAGGTCGTCTCGACCCCGCGGATCATGTCGCCGCTTCATGACGAACTCGTCTTGCTCCATGAGGACCAGGCGCTCCTCGAGGAGATCGCTGCGCGCATTCGCCTTGCACCGGCGAGTTGAGCTTGGGGCCCAATTGGGTCGCTGTTGACGGGATCGGCACTCGATTCAATTGTCACAAACAGGATGCTCTCTCTTGCATGTGCCGCTTGAGGGGGGGTACGTTGCAGGTGGAATGGCTGTGTGTGATGCGCGCGTCGTGCGTCGCGGCTGGTGACTCGAGCGGACGGCTTGATCACCTGGGCAAGCGGCCCGGGCCCCGGCGGATGCCGGGAACACTCGACGAAAGAATCGAAAGATGCGAGATCGAACACTGATCCGCGCGGTTGTGTTTTGCGCATTCGCGACTTCAACCGCGGCGTACTCCTTCCCATCGGCTGCCGATGGCCACAGATTCTGTCGCGAGGACATTCCGCTTCCGCCGGGAACCGTGTCGGCGATCCCGATCGGCGGCAGCGAGGCCGGCGACATCGTCGGGCTGGCTTGGGATGAAGCCGGAAACTCGTCGGTCTGGCTTCGCCTTGCGGACTCCGGATTCGGCATCCCAGCAGGTTGGACGCTGCTCGGTCACGTCGGGGCAGGGCCGCGCTGGACCCCCGTGGTGGTCTCGCCTGACTGCAGTTTCATGGCGGCTTCTGCCCGGCATGCCGTTGCCTCTCCATCATGATCGTCGAGACTCGAGCTGGCACGGCATGGCACGCGAGTCGAAGCGTTTCAGATGGAGGTGCACTCGTAGACATCCGCGGAGTGTCAAACGACGGAGTTGCACTCGGCTTCGTTTCGTCTCCGAGCTCCCTAACGGCGAGTTCCCGTGCGCCTCGTCCATTCGACAGAGTGGCACTGTGATCGCGGCCGTCGTGCGCGCGGAGGGTCGGATCGGAATCTGCCAACTCATCGATACGGGTGTCGATGGAAACTGGGCGGCGCACCATTGGTAGGATTTCACACGGTGGGATCAATCGCACGCCTCGTCTATGCAGGAGTCCTGGTCGGTCTGCCTCTCCTCCTCGGGGCCGGTTATCTCAAGGCCCAGGATGCCCTTCGTGGTCGTATCGCGAGTGCCGCGCAGGAGGAGGCAGCGGCCGATGCGGAGTTCCTTCGACGCTACAACGAGCGCTATCGCCCGCAAGCGGTGGTTCCGGAGACGGGCGCCGCTCGCCGCGACGAGACCGCCGATGCGGGGCAGGGGCGCGGAAAGCGGCCTGAAGACACTTCCCTGCGGCGTGCGAGGAACATTGTTCTCCGCAACCTCGACGAGGACTCGAGCGTTGGCGTCAACTTGGCGCCGAAGGCTCTTCCGCTCGCGTTCGGCGCTGGATTCGGGATCTGGGCGTCGCTTCTTGTCGGCAAACTGGCTGGCCGACGCGGCCGATCGCCGACGCCGCGCGGCGAGTCCATGGCGCGCCCGGCGCGCGCGACCGCGCGCGTGTGGCGCTTTGCCTTGCCTCACCTGATCGGAGTCGCGCTCTCCACAGCCGGATTGACCGCGGCCGGACTCCTGTGTGCGGATCTCAACGCCTACTGGTATCGACCCGGACTGCTCGAGGCGGGAGCCGCCCTGGATGGGCCCCGCGAAGTGCCGCTCCTCCGCGCCGTCGTGGTCGCCGCGCCCGCTGCGCTCTTCGCGATGTGTATCGGGCTCGGCGCGATTCTTGCGGTGCGCGTGTCGAACGGAGGATCGGAGAACAGACCGTTCCTGCGGTTGTCGCGGGCACGAACGCTCTCGCTGCTCGTTGCGGCGTGCGGCGTCGCGTGGATCGCCTTCTCGATCGCGAGCGTGGCCTTCTTCGAGACGCGTTGCACGGGCCCGCAGGCGTTGGTTCGGATTCCCGACCCGTTCGATCGAACGTTCTTCGACCGCCACATCGGCAACGCCGGCCTCACGCGGCTCGGCCTCCCGCTCGGGGTCGGGCTCGTCGTCCTCGGCGTGACCGCGAGCTTCGTCGCGCCGGCGCTCTTGCGTCGCCGCGCGGGCTTCCTCTCCGGCGCGACCGAATGCGTCGACTGCACGCAGCCGCTGCTTGCGGGCCAGACGACCTGCCCCGAGTGCGGGTGCGCGCACGGGGCGTGACCGACCGACGTCCCGTCCAACTGACCTACAAACCCGCGGCCTTCGCGCACATCGCGATCAATTCCTGTGCGCGCGCCGCGGTCGGGGCTTCGGCGATGATGCGGGCGATCGGCTCGGTGTTCGAGGCGCGGAGGTGCACCCAGCCG
>CAIXEV010000304.1 GCA_903918555.1 uncultured bacterium
GCCACAGCCGCCGGTGCACCCCTTCAAGCTCGGCGAGCGCGGTCGCCGCGTCGAGCACGCCCGCGGCGAAGCGGGCGGCGACGCGGGAGGTCACCTCGAGAAGCGCCAGCGTGGGCGCGCCCGGATCGACGCGGAAATTGACGCTCCGCTGCACGCCGAGCGCGCGGGAACTGGCGTCGTCGACCGAGATGTTGATCCAGGTCGGCAGCGAGAAGATCGACACCGTGACGCCGAGGCGGTCGGCGCAGGCGGTCACGAGGCCTTCGAGCCGCTGCGCGGGCGTTCCCGCCTCGTGCAGCATGCGCGCGAGCTGCGCGAGAAGGCGGTCGCCGACCGGCTGGCCACCGCTCGCGGCTGGCGCGGCGCGGTCGGAGATGTCGTGTCCGGAAGGCATCGCGGGAATGTAGCCGCGAACGCGACTCGAGGACCGAAGGCTCCCGAACCGCCCGCACGCCGCGAGTCGAACGCGATAGACTCACGCGGTGCTCCTCCGCCGGATCTATGACGCAACCCTCGCGCAGGCTTCGTACCTCGTCGGCTGTCCGACGACGCGCGAGGCGATCGTCATCGATCCGGCGTGCGACATCGACCGCTACCTGTCGGTCGCCGCGCAGGAAGGGCTGCGCATCGTCGCCGTCGCCGAGACGCATGTCCACGCCGATTTCGTGAGCGGCGTGCCCGCGTTCGTGGCGCACCACGGGGTGACCGCGTACCTCTCGGCGGAAGGCCCGGCGCAGGCGTGGATGGAGAGCGCGACGCTCGCTCCCGGCGCCCGGATCTGCACGCTTTCGGCGGGCTCCGCCTTCAAGGTTGGCTCGCTCGAGTTCCACGCGCGCCACACGCCGGGGCACACGCGCGAGAGCCTCTGCTTCGAGCTTTCAAGGCAGGGCTCGGCGACGCGGCTCCTCTTCTCGGGCGACTTCCTGTTTGCCGGCGATGTGGGCCGGCCCGACCTCGGCGCGTTCGCGACCGAAGGCATGACGCTGGCCGAGGCGGTGCGGCATCTCGAGGCGTCGCTCGCGTCGATCACCGACCTTCCGTCCGACACGCAGGTGATGCCGGGCCACGGCGCCGGCAGCGAGTGCGGCAAGTCGATCTGCGACATCCCCGCGACCACGATCGGCATCGAGCGCGTCATCAACCGCGCGATGCGCGCGCAGGCCGCGGGCCGCGACTTCGAGCGCGCCGTGCTTGATGGCGCGAGCGAGCCGCCGCCGTACTTCGCGCGCGTGAAGCGCCTGAACGAGCAAGGCGGCCGCGGGTTCGAGACGCTCCCCGAGGTGCGCGCCCTGCCGGCGGCGGAGTTCGCGGAGATCTGCCAGAAGCCCGAGTTCACGGTGATCGACACGCGGCCGTGGAACGACTACCTCGACACGCGCCTGCCGTACGCGATCAGCGCGCCGTTCGAGAAGTCGTTCGGCCCGACGGTCGCGAACTACCTCGAGGAAGACGACCGCGTGGTGCTGATCGCCGAGAGCGCGAAGGTGCCCGACATCACGCGCGTCCTGCTGCGCGTGGGCGTGGCGCCCGAGTCGATCGAAGGCTTCGTCGAGCCGCGCGCGGTGTCGTCGCTTGCGGTCGGCACATTCGCCACGCTCGGCGTCGACGACATCTCGCCTGTCCGCGCGCATGCACTCGTCGAGCAAGGCGCGGCGACGGTGCTCGATGTGCGAACCTGCGGCGAATTCGCGGCCGGACACCTGCCTGGCGCGCGGCACATCCCGTACACGCACCTGCGCGCGCGGGCGGGCGAGCTCGACCGGTCGAAGCCGGTCGTCTGCTACTGCCGCAGCGGCAACCGCAGCGCGCGGGCGGCTGCGTTTCTCGCGCGCGCGGGCTTCAACGCGTTCAACATGCGCGGCGGCTACTGGCCGTACGCGGGGCGCGGTTATCGCGTCGAGGCGTGAGCCGGTTATCGCGTCGAGGCGTGAATTGGGGACTCCGCGACGCGCGTGCGCCGCGGCACTGAGTCGAGCAGCGTGACCTTGCCCGAGGCGTCGACCGCGAGAAGCGCGCGGCCCTGGTCGATCCACGAGAGAAAGCGGATCGGCTGCTCGCACAAGAGCGCGCTCGCGAGCTGCTCGCCGCGCGCGAGGTCCCAGAGGCGCACGCGCGTGTCGGAGCCTCCCGTCGCGAGAAGTCGGCCGTCGGGAGTCATCGCGATGGCGTACGCAGCGTCGGTGTGGCCGATGAGGCGCGTGTCGAAATCCTCGATCGTCTCGCCGAGCCCCTGTGTTCCGCCTTCGGCCGACACCAGCACCGGACCTGAGATCGAGGGGAGTACCCACCGCGACCCGATGCGGACAAGGTTCGACGCCGACGCGATCTGTTCGACCTGCGAGTCGATCGCGCCATTCGCGCCGCGCGTAAGAACCGCGCGTCGGTAGAACCTCAGGTGAACGACGGGCTTGCGCGTCGCTTCGTAGACGATGTCGTACCCGAAGGGCTCGGGCGCGACCGTCCCGCTTCCGATCACCGTTCCGTCGGCGCGAATCATGTGCACCTCGCCTTCGGACACGCCCGTGAGTTCGTCGCCGGCCGGGTCCCACGCGATCGCGCGGCGGCCGCGCGGCGGAAGCGGCACGCGCACCCGCGGCGCGCCCTCATGCGAGCCGGTCTTGAGCGAGACGATCTCGACGCCTGAATCGCTCCACGCGGCGAGCCGCATGCCGTCCGGGTCGAACGCGGCCGCGCCGGGCGCGACGGGCGCCGGAAGCGGGATCTCGCGCCACGATCCCTGCGTCAGGTCGAGGTCCCAGACGGTTCCATCCGACGCGGCGGCGCGCAGGATCGGCGCGGGGCCGTCGCAGTCGAGCATCGCGAGCGCGCGCGGCAGCCCATGCGGAAACGAGTCGAGCCGCGTCGCCCAGCGGGCGTCCGCGGCGAAGCGCTCGAGGCGCAGCCCGATCGCGGCGACGATGCTTCGATCGGGCGCGTAGCGCACCACCCACGCGGGTTCGGGCGACA
>CAIXEV010000305.1 GCA_903918555.1 uncultured bacterium
CCCGACGAGTCGATCGCAGCCCTGCGCAACATGCCGCGCGAGACGGTGAACGGCGTCGACGCGGCCGCCGCGGGTGCGGCCGACGGCCTGAAGCTCGCGCTGAATGTCGCCGCGATGCTGGTCGCGTTCGTGTCGCTGATCGCGCTCCTCAACTGGCCGCTTGCCGCGCTCAGCGAGATCAACGCCGCGTGGCTTCCGATCGCGTCGTGGCGCGCCGAACTCGGGATCCCTGTCCTCACCTTCCAGAACATCCTCGGATTCGTGCTGCAGCCGCTCGCGTGGACGATGGGCGCAGGAAGCGACGCACACGCCCTCGGGTCGCTCATGGGCCAGGCCGTCGTCGCGACCGAGTTCGTGGCATACCTCGATCTCGCGAAGATGCAGGCCTCGGGCGCGATCTCCGAGCGCGGCGCCACGATCGCGATCTACGCCCTCTGCGGGTTCGCAAACCTGCCTTCGATCGCGATTCAGATCGGCGGCCTCGGCGCGATGGCGCCCGAACGCCGGGGCGACCTCGCGCGCCTCGGCCTGCGCGCCATGACCGCAGGCGCACTCGCCTGCTGGATGACCGCAGCCGTCGCCGGCATCGTGTCAGCCTGAGGCCGAGCGGAGAATCTTCGGACTTTCCCGTCACAGCGCTCCGGGGCTGCGCGCTTGATCTGCAAGGAGGCTTCAAGCCATGCAGACCAAGACCAACAAGATCGCGAACACCGGCCGCACCCGTTCGACCCCGCTCGCAACCCTCATCCTCGGCCTCGGCGCCGCGGTCGGAGTCGCGCTCGCGACCCCCGCCCTCGCCGCCCAGAAGCACGACTCGATCAAGCCCGGTCAGGAAGCGAAGGCGGGCCTTGGGATCGACATGCTCGGGATCGACACGATCGGGAACGCCGTCCCGATGCCGAAGCGCAAGCCACAGCCGCAGCCCGAAGCGACCGCCGAGAAGGGCATCGCCAGCCTGCTGCCGCCCGACCCCTGCGCGGCCGGCCCCATGCAGTACGACTGCAACCAGAACGGCATCAACGACATCTGCGACATCGCCAGCGGCTGGGCCGACGCCAACCAGGACGGCATCCTCGACGGCTGCCAGATGGCGGCGGGCGACCTCAACCTCGACGGCGCCGTCGATGCCCGCGACCTGGTGACCGTCCTCAACGACTGGGGCGCAGAGGGCAGCGACGCCAACAGCGACGGAATCACCGACGGCTTCGACCTGGCGGCCGTCCTCTCGAACTGGAGCGAGTGATCAATCAGGACAGCGGGCTGACGAAACCTGCCCCGCCTTGGGTGGCGCGCCGCGCCGGGGAGCCGACCGCCGCGCGCACCCATGCTCCTCCGAACCCGCCCGCGTCCTCGTGATGCGGGCGGGTTTGTTTGGTAATCGGTGCACGGCACGTGCCAGCCAGTGCCAGGCACTGCACGGCACGTGCCGTGCACCGTTGGATACACCATGTCACTTTCCGCCCTGCCTGGGCTCCTCCGTGATTGGAGACCACCTCAGCACCATCCAGCTGTCAAGATCACTGCAGTCGTCGACTCCCCCGAAGAGCAGGAATCCCGACGGACTTTGCCCGCCGACTGGGTACACGGTCGCGAATCCAATCCACTCGCGTCGCGACAGTTCCACCGTCGACCCGACCAATCGCCATGCGCCAATCAATGGCGCACGATCCGGTGGACCCTCGATCCATCGAAACAGATAGGTCCCATTCGCGCGGAGAACGAGTTCGATGTCCCTGCCGGCATCGCCTTCGATGCAGCCCGCTCCGGTCCAGCAGCCGACGATGTCGGATTCCGCAACCTCATCCGCAGGCCCAGGACCAAAGTAGCCACAGCCACCGAGCACTGCCGCGATGAGGATGGGCGCTACGGGGCGCATGAAGAACCTCCAGATGCGCAGTTACGCGGCCCGATCCTCGGTGGATCGACAAATGCAGAGGTGCACGGCACGTGCCAGTCAGTGCCAGGCACTGCACGGCACGTGCCGTGCGCGCGTCTCGCGCAACCATGATCCTCGGCCTCGGCACCGCCGTCGCCCTCACGCTCGCAACGCC
>CAIXEV010000306.1 GCA_903918555.1 uncultured bacterium
CGCGGCGTTCCATGAATCGCTGAACTTCGCGGGCTTCATGCGCGCGCCGGTGATCTTCGTGTGCGAGAACAACCTCTACGCCACGGCGACGGCGCTGAGCAACGTGACCCTCAACCCGGAGATCGCCACCCGAGCGGCGGCCTACGGCATCCCGGGCGTCGCGGTCGACGGCAACGACGTCGTCGCGATGTGGCGCGCCATGAAGGTGGCGACCGAGCGCGCGCGGCGCGGCGAGGGGCCGACGCTGATCGAGGCCAAGACCTACCGCACGGTCGGCCACCACGAGGGCGACCCCGTGACCGGCATCTACCGCACCCAGGCGGAGGTGGACGAGTGGGCGAAGCGCTGCCCGATCAGGAAGCTGCGCGACACGCTCGTGGACGAACTCGAGCTCGCGAAGCCGAAGGAACTCGACGCGATCGACGCCGAGATCGACCGCGCGGTGGCCGGCGCGATCGACTTCGCGCGCAAGTCGCCGGAGCCCGATCCGCACGCCTATGCGCGGCATGTCTTCGCGGACCAGATCAACCCCGCCGAGGCCATGCTGCCGGGCGCCGAGAAGAGCGGCGGGCCCGAGACGAGCTGGCTCGACGCCGTGCGCGACGGCATCGCCGAGGAGATGCGCCGCAACCGCGACATCATCTATTTCGGCGAGGGCACGGGCGAACGCGGCGGCACCTTCGCGCACACCAAGGGCCTGTGGCAGGAGTTCGGCGCCGACCGGATGGTCGACACGCCGATCTCCGAGCTCGGCTTCACCGGCGCGTCTCTGGGCTCCTCGGCGACCGGCGTGCGCTGCATCGCCGACCTGATGTTCGCGGACTTCCTCTTCGAGGCGGCGGGGCAGATCGCGCTGCAGGCCGCGAAGCTGCGCTACATGTCCAACGGCCGCATGCACGCGCCGATGGTCGTGCGCGTGGGCTCCGGCGCGGTGCGCTCGGCCGGCCCGCACCACAGCGGCACGTACCATCCCGCCTGGGCGCATATTCCCGGCCTGATCGTCTGCATGCCCTCCACGCCGGCGGACGCCAAGGGCCTGATGAAGACCGCGCTGCGCGCCGGCGACCCGGTGCTGATGCTGGAGACCAAGGCGCTCTTCGCGACCAAGGGCCCCGTGCCAGCGGGCGAGCATTTCGTGCCCTTCGGCGTGGCGCGCATCGCCCGCCAGGGCCGCGACATCACGATCGTCTCGGCGGGCCAGATCGTCCACCGCGCGCTCGAGGCCGCGGAGATCCTCGCGCGCGAGGGGATCGAGTGCGAGGTCGTCGACCTGCGCACGATCCAGCCGCTCGACGTCGACACGGTGGCCGCCAGCGTGCGCCGCACGCACCGGCTGCTGGTCGCGGACGAGGGCTGGGCGCCGTTCGGCGTGGGCGCGGAGATCGGCCAGTCGATCCAGGAGGCCTGCTTCGACCATCTCGACGCGCCGGTCGCGCGGCTGCACACCGACTTCACCTCGCATCCCTTCGCGCCCTCGCTCGAGCGCGCGATGCTCGTCAACACCGACCGCATCGTCGCCGCCGCGCGCCGCGTCGTCGCGGGCGAGGCCG
>CAIXEV010000307.1 GCA_903918555.1 uncultured bacterium
CCAAAAAGACGCGCGGCGCCGCCTTTCGAGAGGCGGCGCCGCGCAATGCCTGAGGGTTCCGCAGTGGGGTTCGTGCGGCGGAAAGGGAGACGGAAAGGGGAAACCTGGTTACGCGACGCGGCGGTGACGCGATGCGACGGCGCTGAAGCGGTCGTTGCGGACCTTGCGCTCGCTCACGAGCTTCTCGAGGAGGTCGCTCGGGCTTGCCGCGCAGACATCGGCGCCGATCTCTTCGGCGAGGCCCGGCGCGCGGCTGAAGATGCCGCCACCGACGACGATCTGCATCTGGCCGTAGGCGCCGTTCTCGCGGATGCCGTCGATGAGTTCGCGGATGAAGGGCGCATCCTTCGCGCTCGACGCGAAGAGGAGCAGGACCTGCGGGTCGCGCTGCGAGAGCTCCTCGCGGATCTCGTCGTTCGCCACGCCGCCGCCGGCGAAGGTGACCTCGTAGCCGTCGGCCTCGAGGAGGTCGGCCACGAGCTGGCCCGCGAGTTCCTCGTTCTCGTTCGGGCCGCAGAACATGCAGATGCGCTGGTTGCGCTCGTCGCGCTGCGTGTAGCGCGCCTGGCCCTGGTCGACGAGCATGCGGAGGATGCGCGTCGCGTACTGGTGCGAGAGCTGCGTGATCTGATCCTTGCGGTAGAGCGAGCTCACCATCTCGAGCAGCGGCCAGAAGACATCCTTCGCGACGGTCTCGGGGGCGATGCCGGCCTCGTAGACGGTGTCGACGAGGTTGCGTGCCGCGCGGCGTTCGCCCGAGACGAGGTGCGAGAAGAGCTGCTCGGTGACGCGTTCGAAGTTCGAAGTGTTCTTCATGGCTTGGTGCCTGACGGAGAGGATTCGTGCTTGGTCCGCGCGCATCCGCACGCCGCGAACCATCTTTGAGCCTGTCGCCGGGATCCTCCCTGCGTCGCCGCTGCACGGTGCTGCGGCAGGGCTTGTTTCGGCATCCGAGGACGGATCCCACAAGCATGGGTCCGCGGTGCCAATAACGGGATATCAACGGGCGGACGCTGCCCCGCGCGTCAGCAAACGCGGGAACCGCCGCGCCACGCCGCCCCCGTGTTTGTGCGAATATCGACCCATGAAGCTCGTTCGGCTCGCCGCAATCGTCGCGTGTCTCGTTTCGCCGCCCTCGGGCACCCATGCATGGGCGCAGGCCGACACGAAGCCGAAGCAGAAGGCCAAGCCGAAGTTCCTCGAGACCGTCTCGCGCACGGCCGACATCGCGCGCGCGGCCGACGCGGAGGGCGGCGAGCGGCTCATGGCCGACATCGCGGTCGGCGAGATCGAGTGCACCGTCGATCCGAAGGCGACCGAGACGCGCATCTCCGCGGAGTTCAGCGTCGATGGAATGGACGCGGCCGATGTGCAGCGCCGCATCAAGCTCGTGAAGCTCTACGCGGAACGGGCGAGCGACGGCACGCTCATCGTCAACACGATCTTCCCAGGCGCGCGTCTTCCCTACGACTCGGTCAAGCTGTCGATCATCGCGCCGACGACCGACGAGGTCGTGCTCAAGAGCGCGACCGGCAGCGTCCGCGCGAGGTCGACGACGGGCAAGCTCCGCGCGAGCACCAAGACCGGCGCCATCTCGATCGATGGCCACCGCGGACCGATCGACGCGCGTGCGACCGATGGCCGCGTCGATGTGACGGGCGCGACGGAGACCGTTCAGGTCACCACCACCAACGGCGCCATCGGCGTGACGCTGGCCGACGACAACGACCAGCCGTTCACCGTCGAGTCGCGCAACGGCGCGGTGCGCGTCGAGCTCAGCGCCGCATTCGACGGCGTCGTCAACATGATCACGACCGGCGGCGCGATCTCGATCGTCGACCCGGTGAAGCGCGGGCGCGTGTCGCAGTACTCCGAGACGCGCGTCGTCGCCGAGTTCGGCGCGGCCGCGAGCCAGTGCGAGATCAAGACATCGAACGGCGCGGTGACGCTTGTCGCCGCGCAGCCTGCCGCCAAGAAGCCCGAGTGAACGCGGTCACCGCGGCTGCGGATCATCGGCGACGCGCTGGTCGGCGCCCGCGGCGTCCCGCGGCCGGATCGCCTGCGAGACGACGACGCCCGCGAGCATGAGCGCCGCGCCCGCGTACTGCTGCAGCGAAGGACGCTCGGCGAGGAACATGATGCCGCACACCATGCCGAAGACGCTCTCGAGCGAGAGGATGAGCGCCGTGTGCGCGGGCGGAGCCTTCCGCTGCGCGATCACCTGCAAGGTGAAGGCGACCGCGACCGGCAGCGCCGCGCCATAGAGGATCGCCCACTTCGCCTCGACGACGCCGTCGAGCGGAACGGTGCCGCGCGCGAGCGCGATCGAGAGCGCGCCGAAGCCCGTGATGCCGAGCTGGATGAGCGAGAGACGGATCGGCTCCGCGTCCTTCGAGTAGCGGCCGACCACCACCACATGCACGGCCCAGAGCACCGCGCAGAGCAGCACCCAGAGGTCGCCCGTCGACATGCGGTACTCGGCGGTCATGCCGAGGAGAAGGAGCCCGACGCCCGCGAGCGCGATGCCCGTCCACACCGGCCAGCCGACGCGCTGCCGCGTGAAGCAGCCGAAGATCGGCACGAACACGACATAGAGGCTGGTGATGAACGCGCCGCTCGAAGCCGTTGTGCCGCCGAGGCCGAACTGCTGCGCGTTCGCGGCCGCGAGCATGACGAGTCCTGCGAACACGCCGCCGCGAAGCGTCGCGCGTCGCGCCGTCGCGCGGTCGACATGCGTTGGCCACGGCGCGAACGCAAGAAGCGGCAGCAAGAGCAGCGTGCCGAGCGTGAAGCGCAGGCCCGTGAACGCGAACGCGCCGAGGTGCTCGCTGCCGAGCCGCTGCGCGACGAAGCCCGAGCCCCAGATCACGGCCGCGGCAAGCAGGAGAAGATCGGCGCGGAGCGTGGTGAGTTTCATCGGTTGCGGCCTCAGCGCTTCCACGCCGAAGCCGGCACGATCGCCTTCGCATCCATGCCGGGCCCGCGCCACGAGACGCGCAGGAGATCCTGCCCCGCGTCCTCGAACATGAGGATCTCGACCGGGTGCAGGCCCTTCTCGAGCGCGATCGCGCCCGACTTCTCGGTGGCGCTGTGCGGGCCGTCGTTGTCGACGACGACCGCGCCGTGCAGCTTCATCATGCTGCCGTCGTCGGAGTCGACGAAGAAGCGGTAGAGGCCGGTCTCGGGGACCTCGATGAATCCCGTGAAGACGAGGCCGAACTCCTCCTCGCGCGGCTTGACGGCGACGCTCGGTTCGGCGGCGACGCCTTCGGCCGCGAGCGCGCCGTCGGTGATCGCAGCGCACGACTTGATGCCCTTGCCCACGGTGTACGCGCGGTACGCGAGCCCGTCGTCGAGCTTGAACGGCTGCACGGCGGGCTTCGGATCGAGCGCCTCGAACGAACGCGCGACGATCGTCGTCACGGGCTTCTCGCCGAGGAATCCGCGCGCCTTCACGCTGCCCGTCGCGTGGAGCGCGATCGGTGCGCCTGCGGTGGCGCTCGTGGCGACGGGATCGGATCCGTCGGTCGTGAAGCGGTAGACGACGCGGCCCGCGGGTTGCGCGACGGTCGCCATCATGCTGCCGACGAACTTGTCGTCGGACGCCTCGATGACCGGAAGTCGCGCAACCTCGAGCGGATCGGCGAGGTCGAGCGCGACCACGGTGCATACCGCGTCGAGCGGCTCCTTCGGCAGATACATGACGAGCGTGTCGCCGCTGCGCGTCGTCGGCCAGAGGTTGCGCGTGCGCTGCCCGAGGATCTGCACCGCGCGCGGCTCGCTGAGGAGTCCCGAGAGCTCGAGCGTGCCGTCGGTCGGCCAGTCGAAGACATGGAGATAGAGGCGGTCGCTGCCGTCCTCGTTCTTCGCGCGCGTGATGCGGCCCCACGACGGCGGCTCCGGGAACGGATTCGCCTGCGTGCCCTGCACGGCGCGCGAGTTCGTCTTCATCCACGCGCCCATCGCCTCGAGGCGCTCGACGCTCGCCGCGGGAATCTCGCCTTCACCGGTCGGCCCGACATTCAGCAGGAAATTGCCGCCCTTCGACGCGATGTCGACGAGCTTGCGGATGAGATCCGCGGACGACTTCCAGTTCTCGTCGCGCTTCTTGTATCCCCATGTGTCGTTCATCGTCATGCAGGTCTCCCAGTCGACGCCCGCGCCGAGTCCGGTCGCGGGGATCTGCTGCTCGGGCGTGCCGTAGTCGCCGCGGTAGTCGCCTTCGCGCGTGATGCCTTCCATGCCCGAGCGGCCCGTGTCGACGCGGTTGTTCACGATGATGTCCGGGTCGAGCCCGCGCACATAGTCGTAGAGCGCCTTGCCCTTCTCGTGCGTCCAGGTGCCTTCCCACTCGCCGTCGAACCAGAGGATGCCGATCTTGCCGTAGCGGCCCGAGACGAGCTCCTTCAGCTGCGCCTTCATGTACGCCTCGTAGCGCGCGTAGTCGGCGCCCTCGGTCGGCCGCGTGTCCCACGCGCGGCGCGGCAGGTAGTCGGGGTGGTGCCAGTCCATGATCGAGTGGTAGAAGCAGAGGCGGATTCCGGCCTCCGCGCACGCATCCGCGAGCTCCTTCAGCGGATCGCGCGGCGCGAACGGCGAGCCGCCGACATCCCACTCGCCGAGCGCGGAGTCCCACAGCCCGAAGCCGTCGTGGTGCTTCGAGGTGATGACGATGTACTTCATGCCCGCGCTCTTCGCGATCGCGACCCAGCGCTTCGCGTCGAACTTCACGGGGTTGAACCGCTGCTGGAGCGGCGCGTAGTCCTCGGGCGTGATCTCGGCGTTCGAGAGCAGCCACTCGCCGATCCCGCGCACGGGCTTGCCGTTCCACTCGCCGGCCGCGACCGAGTAGAGCCCCCAGTGGATGAACATGCCGAACTTCGCGTCGCGGAACCACTCCATGCGCGCGTCGAACCGCTCGGGCGTCTCGTTCACGAGGTTGACGCCGCCGTGTCGGACGATCGCATCGACCGGCGGCGCGGCGGGCGGCGCCTTCGTCGACGCGCAGGCGGCGACGAGCGAGGCGGACGCGAGCAAGCCAGCAAGCGAAAGAGCGCGGTTCTGCATGGCGCGGATGGTACTGCGCGTGCGCACGCGCTACCTTCCACGCATGTCGACCGCGAAGGACCTCGCCAAGACCGACCGACGGATCTTCGTCACGGCGGACACGCACTTCGGGCATCGCGAGGCGCTCGAGATCTTCTCGCGTCCGTACGGCACGGTCGATGCGATGGACGAGGCGATCGTCGCGAAGATCAACGAAACGGTCGGCGCGAAGGACATCCTCGTCCATGTCGGCGACTTCATGGTCGTCGGTGGCAAGGGCCGCGGCTGGGACGAGGACGACCTCCGCCGCGCCGAGCGCCTGCGCGACGCGATCCAATGCAAGCGGATCGTGCTCGTGCGCGGCAACCACGACCCGAGCGGCGAGAAGCGCTTCGACGCGATGTTCGACGCGGTCGAGGACATCGTGTCGGGCCGCGGCATCGCGGGCGTCGACGAGCGGATCGTCATGTTCCACTATCCAGTCGAGCAGTGGCAGGGCCGGCCGAACGGCGGCTTTCACCTGCACGGCCATGTGCACGGCTTCGGCGCGCATCTCTCGCGGCGCTTCGATGTCGGCATCGATGTCGCGTCGAACGCGATGCGTCCGCGGCTGCTCGTCGACCTGATCGCCGAGCTGCGCAAGGAAGCGCCGAGCGGATTCACGCGCGTCTCGTGACCGGAGGCAATCGTGTACTCACGCAAGCGTCTTGACATCGGATGGAACGACCTCGCGGCGGCTGCGTGCAGCGCCGTGCGTTCGGCGCCCGCGGAGTCGCTCGCGGGCGACATCGAGTCGCGCCTTTCGCGCGACGGCCGCGAGGCGATCGCGTTTCTCGCGCTGCGCAGCGGCTTCGACCTGATGCTGCGCGAGCTCGCGTTTCCGAAGGGAAGCGAGGTGATCGTGTCGGCGCTCACGATTCCCGACATGTGGACGCTGCTCGAGCATCACGGCCTGCGCGTGATCCCGGTCGATGTCGACCCCGCGACGCTTGCGCCGACGGCCGCCGACATCGAGCGGCTCGTCACGCCCGCGACGCGCGCGGTGCTCGTCGCACATCTCTTCGGAACGCGCAACAGCCTCGACGGCGTCGTGCGCGTCGCGCGCGAGCGCGGGCTGCTCCTCTGGGAAGACTGCGCGCAGACCTTCGATTCGCCGACGCCATGCGGCGACGCGCGCGCGGACTGCTCGATGCTGAGCTTCGGGCCGATCAAGACGGCGACCGCGCTCGGCGGCGGCGCGCTGATCTTCCGCGACGCCGCGCTGGCGGCGAAGTGCCGCAGTGCGCACGCGGCCTATCCGCGCGCGTGCAGCCGCGCGTTCTTCAAGCGCGTGCTCAAGTATGTCGGCCTGAAGTTCATCAGCCTGCCGCTGCCGTACGCATGCTTCGTGCGCTGGTGCCGGTGGCGCGGCCGCGACTACGACATGGTGATTCAGGCATCCGTGCGCGGTTTCGCGCGCGACGAGCTGCTCAAGCGCCTGCGGCACCAGCCGTCGCGCGGTCTGCTCGCGCTGATGCTGCGGCGCATCGCGCGCGCGGACGGCATGCGCGTGCGCGCCCGCAAGGCGGCGGGCGACGAGCTGATGCATGCGCTCATGCAGTCACGGGAGGGCGTGCGCGAGGTGCCAGGTCACGCTGCGCCGTACCACGACCACTGGGTGTTCACGGTGCTGAGCGACGAGCCGACGGCGTTGATCGAGCGCCTGCGCGCCGCGGGTTTCGACGCAACGAGCACCGCGACGATGCGCAGCGTGCCGGCGCCGCGCGACCGCCCCGACCTCGCGCCGCGGGCGGCCGAGCGCATGCTCGCGCGGCTCGTGTATGTGCCGATGTATCCAGAGTTGCCGAAGCCTGCGCGCGAGCGGCTCGCCTGCGCCCTCAGGAGCACGGGCCCCATGGAGTCATGAGGAGCAGCGACAGATCCGAGGCGTTCGTGGTGCCGTCGCAGTCGATGTCCGCGAACGGCATGCCCCAGTTCGCGAGCAGGAGGCCGAGGTCTCCGGCGTCGACGAGACCGTCGCCGTTCAAGTCGGCGGGGCAGAGGTTCGAGATCGCGGCGTGATGGAGCCCGGCTGCGAGCTTGTCGATTGGTCGCGGGGAGTCCTGCGCATCGAGTTGGCCGAACGCGTTGCTTCCCCAGCCGACGATCTCATCGGTGGAGAGCAGGGCGAGCGAGAAGTCGCCGCCCGCCGCGATCGCGACGATCGGCGCCTTGGTGTCGGTGACATCGCACTGTCCGCTCGAGTTGTCGCCCCATGCGTAGAGGCGTCCGTCGACTCCGAGCGCGAGCGAGTGCGTGAGTCCTGCGGAGATCTTCAGCACATTCGGGATGTTGAACGCGTCGGTCTGCCCGTAGTTGTTGGCACCCCACGCGAGGACCTTGGAGTTCGCAGTGATCACGACCGAGTGGTACGCCCCCGCGGAGACCGCCTGCGGGACGCCATATCCGCCAGGCAGATCGCGCTGCCCGCTCGAGTTGTCGCCCCAGCCGACGAGGCCCGTCGAGGTGCGCGCGAGCGTGTGGAAACCACCGGCCGCGACCTCGAGCACGCCCGTCAGGTTTGCGGGCACATTGAGCTGCCCGAGCGCGTTGTCGCCCCAGCAGACGACTGCGCCTGAGTCATCGAGCGCAGCGGTGTGGTAGGCGCCCGCGGAGACAGCGACGATCGATCCCGTGAACGCGGGGATGTTGCGCTGGCCAAGGCTGTTGTCGCCGAACACGCTGACGGTGTGGCAGTCGTGCACCACCGCCGTGTGGTACCAGCCGCAGGAGATGTCCATCGTGCGCCGCACGCCCGAGAGCGTCGCCTGGCCGCTTGAGTTGTTTCCCCAGACCGCGACCTGGGCGTGCGATGCGGCTGCGGTGAAGACGGACGCGAGCGCCGAAGCGGCGATCAGCGCGGCGCGTGACGGACCCGACGGGAACCTGTTGTGGCGCATGGTTGCCTCCAGTCTCGGGAAGGGTGCGAACGATCGAGGAGCGCAGGACGCCTGCTCGCCAACGGACTCGAGCCCGAGATTCGGGTGCGAGGGCGGGGCTCACCAGGAGATACGCGCGGCATCTGCGCCGATCGATCGACTTTCCGAGGAGATTCCAAGAAGCTCCGAAGGAGAAGTCAGCCGACGAGCTCGCTGGCCCGGCTGGAGAGAGCCGGCGTCACGCGCTCAAGCATGCACCGCGCGGCCCTCGGTCGCAAGCGCGGCCTCGTGCAGCGCCTCGTGCATGGTCGGGTGCGCGTGCACGGTCGAGATGATGTCCTCGATCGTCGCCTCGACGCGGCGGGCGAGGCCCATCTCGCCGATCAGCTCGCTCGCGTCCTCGCCGATGATGTGCGCGCCGAGGATCTCGCCGTACGGCTCGCTCACGATGATCTTCACGAGACCCTCGGTCGCGCCGACGGCGATCGCCTTGCCGTGGCCCTTGAACGCGTACTTGCCGACCTTGTACTTGAGGCCCTTCTCCTTCGCCTGCTTCTCCGTCATGCCGACCGACGCGATCTGCGGGTTGCAGTAGGTGCAGCCGGGGATCGACGAGTAGTCGACGCCGAGGGTGTGGTGGCCCATGAAGCGCTCGACGCACGCGGCGGCCTCTTCGCTCGCGATGTGGGCAAGCCACGGCGCGCCGATACAGTCGCCGACGGCGTAGACGCCGGGAACCGAGGTCTGGTAGGTCGGCTCCTTCTTGTCCTTGTAGTCGGTCCAGATGTGGTTCTTCTCGATCTTGAGGCCGAGCTTCTCGTCGAAGAGGCCCTCGTAGCGCGCCTTCACGCCGATCGCGACGAGGACGCACTCGGCCTCGATCGACTCGGTCTTCGTCTTGTCGGCCGCTTGCGCAAGCGTGACCTTCACGCCGCTCGCCGTCTTGTCGATCGCGGTCGTCATCGTGCCGACCTTGAACTCCATGCCCTGCTTCGTGAACGCACGCATCGCCGCGGCCGAGATGTCCTCGTCCTCGTTCGGCAGGATCCGGTCGAGCATCTCGACGACGGTGACCTTCGTGCCGAACGCGTTGAAGAAGTACGCGAACTCCATGCCGATCGCGCCCGAGCCGATGATGACCATCGACTTCGGCTGCTTCGGAACGGTGAGCGCGTCGAAACTCGAGAGGATCGTCTTGCCGTCGGACTTCGCGAACGGAAGCTCATTCGGCGCCGCGCCCGTCGCGATCATCACGCGGTCGGCGGTGATCTCGGCGACCTTCTCAGCGCCGCCCGAGCCGTGGTAGTAGTCGGCGTCGGCCTTCGTCACCTGCACGCGGCAGGGGCCCGCGCTCGTCTTGCCGCTGAGCACCTTCGCGTGGCCCTCGACATGGTCGATCTTGTTCTTCTTGAAGAGGAACGCGATCCCGTTGTTGAGCGTGCCCGTGATCGAGCGCGAGCGGCCGATGACCTTCGCCCAGTCGACCTTCACGCCGCCCTCGGCGATGTCGAAACCCCAGTCCTTGCCGTGGCGGATCGCCTCCATGT
This sequence comes from uncultured bacterium, assembly GCA_903918555.1. Classification (GTDB taxonomy): domain Bacteria; phylum Planctomycetota; class Phycisphaerae; order Phycisphaerales; family SM1A02; genus QWPT01. The sequence continues at coordinate 9,512 of CAIXEV010000307.1, forward strand.
AGAGCTCCGCGTTGTGCAGGAGCGCCTTGGTCGGGATGCAGCCCCAGTTGAGGCAGACGCCGCCGAGCTTGTTGCGCTCGATGCAGCAGACCTTCAGGCCCATCTGCGCCGCGCGGATCGCGCCGACATAGCCGCCGGGGCCGCCGCCGATGACGATGAGGTCGTAGTGCTTCGTGTCTGCCATGGAAGGGGTCTCCCGAGGGTGGGGTTCGATCGTGCGATGAGTTCCGATCCCGAGTGGGGGGTCAAGAGAATAGCGAGGAATCGCAAACCTCCGTGGGAGTTTGCCTCAACGCCGCCGGGCCGGTGGACGATGCCACCTCCGTCGGGTCGTCCGACGGTTGTTGCATGGGCGTCCGCGCTGCGGAACCGCGCCCATCGCAAGGCAAAGTTCAGGATCGGAGGGGCCCTTGGATCACGCGACGCCGCCAAGCTCGGGAACCGCCGGCGAGGGCGCCAAGCGGCCGCTCGGCATCGACGCCCACCGCGAGGGCGAGGTTGACCGGTTGGTCGACCGCGTGTCGCGGGCGATGGCGCGGCACGCCAGCATAGTCCGAGAACATGGCGAGTCACGGGAGCGTCTCAGCGCCTTCCTGCACGCCGTCGGTCACGACATCCGGACGCCGTTGGTCGGGATCGCGACCACCATCGAGCTGCTCGAGCACGACGCGCCGAACCTCTCGGAAGCCGAGCTTCGCGCGCGCGTCGCCGAGTCGGCGCGCACCGTCCGCAGCGCGTGCGGCTTCGGCCTTTCGATGATCGGCGAAGCGTTCGAGCTGATCCGCTCCGACGCCGGGAAGTGGAGCGCCTCGCCCTCCTCGGTCAACCTCGTGTCACTCGTGCATGAGGTGCGCGCGATCGTCGAGCCGCAGGCCCGCGCGAAGTCGCTGGCGATCGAGGTCACGCTGCGCGGCTGCAGCGAGAACGCCCTTGCCGCCGTGTGGACCGACGCCGGCCGGCTCACGCAGGCGCTCGTGAATGTCGTCGCCAACGGCGTGAAGTTCAGCGCGCAGGGCTCGGTCGAGATCGAACTCGCCATGCCTGCGCCGGACGCGGTCTCGATCTCCGTGCGCGATCGCGGCCCGGGCCTCGACGACGCGTCGGTCGACGAGATCTTCGAGCCGTTCCACCAGTCGCAGCGCACCTCCGCGCAGGCCGGCGAGGGCCTCGGCCTCGGCCTCGCCATCGCCGAGCGGTGCGCGCGTCTCGTCGGCGGCCGCTGGATCGCAGGCAACCGCAACGATGGCCCCGGCGCGGTCTTCACGCTGGTCCTGCCGCACCGTTGTCCTCCGGCCACCGCCGAGGCCGTTGCGTCGGGCGCTTCATCCGACGAGCAGGCCAACTCGGCGCGCGTGCTGGTCGTCGACGACGCGGCCGATGCAGCGCGCCTCGCGCAGCATCACCTCGCTGCGCTCGGGCACGGCGTGACGGTCGCCACCAGCGTCGCGGAAGCCGAGCGGCTGCTCGCATGCGAGCGGTTCGACCTCGTCCTCAGCGACTTCGAGCTCTCCGATGGAACCGCGGCGGACCTTGTCCCCAAGGCGGGTCGGACGCCCGTCCTCGTCTCGAGCGCCCACCTCGACGAGGCGGTGACCCGCATCGGCGCCGCCGGGACGGTGCCCAAGCCCCTCACGAAAGCCGCGCTGCAGGCTGCAATCGACCGCACGCTCGGCGCGTTCCGCGCGTCAGCGATGCCTTCGAGTTGATAGCATCGTGTGCAAGAGGAGTGCCCTGCCGGCGCACTCCGGCGCCGCGCGGAGGCCTCGTCGCGCGGCAGGAGAGCCCGCGTGCGCATCGCCATCGTCAGTGACATTCACGCCAACCTCGCTGCGTTCGAGTCCGTGCTCGCGCATGCGCGATCGGTCGGCTACGACCGCATGGTGTGCCTCGGCGATGTCGTCGGCTACGGCCCCGATCCAGTGGAGTGCGTCGACCTCGTGCGCGAGCACTGCGATTGGACGCTGCTCGGCAACCACGACTTCGCGGCCGTGTACGAGCCCACCAACTTCAACCCGAGCGCTGCGAAGGCGGTGTTCTGGACCCGCGCGCAGACGATCGAGGGCGAGTGGCTGCGGCGCCACATCGCCGCGCTCCAGCAGGCGCGCGACGAGGACCGCATCTCCGACACCGAGTTCCTCGACAAGAAGTGCGGCGCCGAGGTCGAGCAGCGCGAGCGCGTCGACTTCATGTTCCGCATCTCGCCGCGCAGGATCCTGCTCGACCGCTACATCTGCGTGCACGCGTCGCCTTCGCGGCCCGTGAACGAGTACCTGTTCCCGACCGATGTCGAGAACAACACCAAGCGCCTCGAGCGCAACTTCGGGCTGCTCACGCTGCCCGGCGCCGATGGCGAGCGCCCCGTGAGCGCGATCGTCGGCCACACGCATTGCCCGGGCTTCATCCTCGAGACGCCGCCCGATCCAGTCGAGGTCGCGCGCGTCGAGGCCGAGCTCGCCGCGCAGACCGCGCGCGAGCAGGAGGGCGGTGCGTTCCGCAGCCCGCTGCTCGAGAGCGCGATCAGCCGCATCCCGCGCAACTACGAGTTCGAGTCGTTCGTCGTCGGTCGCGACAGTTGGACGCCGAACGACGACGAGATGCCCGCCGGTTGCCGTTTCATCCTGAACCCCGGTTCGGTCGGCCAGCCGCGCGACGGCGACCCGCGCGCGTGCTACGCGATCCTCGAGGTCGGCGAGAACGGCGCGCGCGACCGCTTCACCTTCCACCGCGTCGCCTACGACATCGCCCGGACGCAGTCGCGGCTGCGCGCGTTCGCGGCCGAAGGCGCGCCGCTCGTCGAGTGGCTCTGGGAACGCCTCGAAAAGGGCCAGTAAATCCAGCACGCGTCGGGAGATGGAGCAAGCGTGGCGTCCGCCGCGCGTGGCCCGAACCTCGGCGTCGTGCGCGCGCCGCCTCGGCGCGAAGCGCCCGATGCGGCTACCCTTCGCGACTCTTCGGGCTCGGCGCCCGGACGGCTGCGCACCCCGCGCGCCGGCCCTGCAGACGGGCGTCTCCACGAATCACCCAGGGCCAAGCCTTGAAGAAGTTCTTCATCACGAGTGGTCTCATCGTCCTTGTCGCCGCGATCGGCCTGATCGTTGCGGGCGGCCGTCGGCCGAACACCCCGACGACGACAGCCCCGACGACAGCCCCGACGACAACCCCGTCGTCGACAACCCCGTCGACAGTCTCCGAAACGACGCCAACCGCACCCGCGACCACGCCAGCCGCGCAGACCGCCGCAACGACTCCGCCGGCGGCGTCCGATGCTGCGCCCGCAACCGCAGCGCAGCCCGCGCCGGGCGCCCCCGCCGAGACGCGCAAGATCTCCGCGCGCGTGCCCGAAGGCATGGCGCCCGCCGTCGCCGGCAGCACGATCGGCTCGCTCGACCCCGCCGTCGCGCCGTACCGCATGACCTTCTCGGGATCCGGCGCCGGCATCACCGAGATCGTCTTCTCCGACTTCTGGAAGAACTTCGACGAGCGCCACGCCGCGCAGAAGGCGCGCGAGCAGAACGACCCCGCCGCGATGCCGCCCGAATCGGCGCGCTTCGTGCTGGCAAGCTCGACCGCGATCGGCGAGTTCAGCGTGCCCGTCCTCGCGGCGCGCGAGATCGAGATCGACGGCGCGAAGGCGAACCTCTTCGGCTCGGTGTGGGCCGAGGTCGCGCCGGGCCGCTTCGTGACCGAGATCGCCGACGCCGATGGCCGCGCGATCGCGCGCATCGAGCGCGCGTTCGTGCCGTCGACCGACAACCGCTCGTACGAGCTCCTGCTCGCGCAGCGCGTGATGAACCTCGGCGCGGCGCCGATCAATGTGCGCCTCGTCCAGTACGGCCCCGGCGACCTGCCGCCCGACCCCGGCTCCGCGCTCGACATCCGCCGCTTCCACTTCGGCTACCTCTATCCCGAGAAGCGCGATCCGACGCAGACCTTCGTCCTCACCAACGGACAGATGCTCGACCGCACCAAGGTCTCGTCGCAGATCGCGAACAACGCGTTCGACCTCTGGCCGAACGCGGCGTCGACGAAGGACGAGTTCGCGCTCTCCTGGTTCGGCTCCACCGACCGCTACTTCGCCTTCGCGGTGCACGCGCCGTACGCGCCGCCGGGGTCGCCGTCGCGCAAGTTCACCGCCATCGACAAGGTGCAGGGAATCTCCAACGGCGTCGCCTCGCCGAACGAGCAGCTCATCACCTCGCTCTGGACGCCCGTCACCGCCGTCGCGCCGCAGGCGACCGCGAGCTTCGACATGGGCGTCTACGCGGGCCCGCTCAACCCGCGCGTGCTCAAGCACGCCGAGCCGTACCTCGGCCTCAACATGGGCGGCCTCATCGTCTACACGATGGGCGGCTGCTGCTCGTGGTGCACCTTCGCGTGGCTCGCCGACGCGCTGCTCTGGTTCCTCTCGTTCATCCACGACTACGTGGTGTTCGACTGGGGCTTCGCGATCATCGCGCTGGTGATCGTGGTGCGCCTCATCCTGCACCCGGTGCAGAAGAAGTCGCAGATCGCCATGCAGCGCTTCTCGCGCGCGATGACGGCGATGAAGCCCGAGCTCGACGCGCTGCAGAAGAAGTTCAAGGAAGACCCGGCCCGCATGCAGCAGGAGCAGATGCGCCTCTTCCGCGAGAAGGGCGTCAGCCCCGCGGGC
>CAIXEV010000308.1 GCA_903918555.1 uncultured bacterium
CCGACGCAAATCGCCGCCGCTCCCCTGGAGCGGCGGGTGCCACATGCTTGCGAAGCAAGCAGTGCTAGCAGAACCATCCGAAGCGTCGACAGCGCGGCCCGAAGGGCCGGTCCCGCCCATACCGCCGAAGCAAGCGATCTCTACCGTCTCCCGCCGCCATCGCCGAACCACGCCGCCGCGCCGTGTCGCTCGATGCGTGCGCGGTAGCCTGGGAACTTCGCGAGGATGGCCGCTGCGGCGCGATCGTCATGCGTCAGCGCGAGCGCCGTTCCGAGCGCGTCGACCGCGCAGTCGAGCGGGCCGATCACCGTCACCTGCGCGAGGTCGGTCGCGCCGAGACCCGTGCGCGGGTCGACGATGTGCGAGTACCGCGCGCCGTCGATCTCGACGAACTGCATCGAGCCGCCCGATGTGCTGATCGCCGCGTTCACGAGCGGAACCGACTCCGCCGCGACGCCCGCCGACTCCGGCGCGATCTCGATGCGCCACGCGGGCGCGTCGCTCGGCGCGTCTCCTGCCGCGATGTCGCCGGCCACCGCCACGAGGGCGCGCGGGCAGCCCTTCTCGCGAAGGACGGCGAGGGCGCGAATGGCCGCGAAGCCCTTGCCGATGCCGCCGAAGTCGAGCGTGACATCGGGGCGCAGCCGGCTGACGACCGAGCCCTCGACCGACACGCGACGCCAGTCGACGAGCGCGCAGGCCGCGGTGCGGTCGGCCACCGACGGCAGTCGCAGCGACGCGCGGCTCTCGCGCCAGAGCGCGACCGACGGCGCGATCGTCGGATCGAACAGTCCATCGGTCGCGGCCGCGATCTCAAGTGCGCGCGAAAGCAGCTCGCAGAACTCGGGGCTCATCGCGCGCCGCGCATCGCGCGAGTTGTTGAACACTGTGAGCTCCGAGGTGCGCTTCCAGTCGGAGAGCATCGAGTCGAGCCGGTCGAGGTCCTCGAGCGCGGCCTTCGCCGCGACGCGCGCGCGCTCCTTGCCGTCGGCGTCGTTGCGCTCGTCGATCGTGATCTCGATCTGGGCACCCATCGCCTTGCCGATGTACCGATAGCGCTTGGTGGCGGCGTCGCTCGCCTGCGCGGCGCCCGCGTCGGCCGCGTTCGACCGAACCGCCACCTTCGGCGCGCTCGAGCACGCCAAGAGGAAGCAGGTCGCGGCGATCGAAGCTGCGACGCCCGTCACTCGGAGAGGATCGCGCATCAGCCGGCGCTCGCGGGGGTGGTCGTCGCTGCGGCCGGCGCAGCGGGCGCGGGAGTCGGCCACGGCTCGGCCGGCGCCTTCTTCGTCACCCACCACGGCTTCGACAGCGCGCAGCCGCGGGTCGGGTTCTTCTCGAGGTAGTCCTGGTGGTACGCCTCGGCGGCGAAGAAGGTCTTCGCAGGCTCGATCTCGGTGACGATCTTGCGGCCGGTGAAGAGGTTCTTCGCGCCGAGTCCGGCGATGAACGCCTTGGCGTCGGCTTCCTGCGCCGCGTCGACCGTGTAGAGGCCGGAGCGGTACTGCGTGCCGTAGTCGGGGCCCTGACGGTTGAGCGTCGTCGGGTCGATCATCTCGAAGAAGCCCTCGAGCAGCTGGCGGTACGAGATGACCGACGGGTCGTAGACCACCTTCACGGCCTCGACATGCGGCTTGTAGCCGGCGGGGCGCTGCAAGGCGGGAATCCCGTCTTGGTTGCAGATGTCGTCGTAGGTCGGGTTATCCTTCGATCCCTGCATGTAGCCGCTCGCCGCGGTCACGACGCCGGGCGCCTGCTGGAAGTAGTGCTCGACGCCCCAGAAGCAGCCGCCGCCGAAGTAGGCGGTCGCCGTCTTCACGGGCTGCGATTCGGCGGGGAACTCGGTGTCCTTGTCGACGAAGGTGAGCGCCGCGCCGTTCAGGCAGAAGCGCAGACCGCTCGGCTGCGGGCCGTCGTCGAAGACATGCCCGAGGTGCGCGGTGCAGCGCGCGCAGAGGATCTCCATGCGCGACATGCCGTGCGAGGAGTCTTCCTTCGCCGCGACATGCCCGACATCGAACGGCGCGAAGAAGCTCGGCCAGCCCGTGCCCGAGTTGAACTTGTGCTTGCTCGCGAAGAGCGGCAGGCCGCAGACGACGCAGCAGTAGGTGCCGTCCTTCTTGTTGTCGAGGAGCGTGCCGCAGAAGGCTGGCTCGGTGCCGGCGTTCTGCGTGATGCGGTAGGCCTCGGGCGAGAGCTTCTTCGCGAGCTCGGCGACGGTCGCGCGCGGAAGCGGCGTGATGTCGTAGCCCGAACGGGAGAGTTGCTTCGCGGGTGCGGCGGCGGAGGAAGATTGCACGGTGGAGTCCTTTGCCGCATCGGGCGCGGCTGTGTCTTGCACGATCGTGAGCGGCATGGGCGGCGCGGCGGGCGTCGGCGGCAGCACCTCGCGCGCGTAGATCACGGCGGCCGCGGGAACGAGGAGCATGCAGAGGAGGAGGGAGGCGAAGAGGTAGCGCATGGGGGGCTCGGGGCAGGCAGGAGGGTAGGGCGCCTTCGCCCGATCGGCGCAGGTCGATGCACCGCATTGAAATGGGCCCGGTGGGAATCGAACCCACACGCCTTGCGGCCGCAGATTTTAAGTCCGCTGCGTCTGCCAGTTTCGCCACGGGCCCGGTCGAGGGGATGCTACCCGCGTTTGGGTCAAAGTCGCGGCTGCTTTGCATCGGCCTGGCTCAACGCCCAAGCGCTCCGGCCAGCGAAGTGAGCTCCGCGATCGGCAGCGCCTCGATGCCGGGGCGCATCGTGAAGCGGTCGCGTCCTTGATGGACGACCCACAGCTTGTCGAGCCCGAGGTCCTTCATGGCGAATTCCATCGACTTGGTGACCTGCGGGGCTTCCGTGCACTTCACCTCGACGCCTATCCGGCGGTTTCCCCGGACGACGAGGAGGTCGAGTTCCGCGCCTTGCGGTGTCGCCCAGTGGAAACACTCCGAACTCCTGGCACCAAGCGCCTGCGCCGCCTGATCGACGACGAAGCCTTTCGAGGCTCGAGGCATCGGACTTCGCGACGAATGACTTCGGGAACCCGCCGCGCAGCCAGAGACGCTTCCACTCGGAAGCCCCGACCTCGTCGAGGGCAAACCCATCGAGATCGTGGAACGCGATGCGGCCTGCAAGACTCTCGCTGCCCCGCGTCGATCACGATGAGACCGCTCAGAGCCGAAAGCGCGGGCTCGGGATCCGAAAGGAGCCGCATGTCGCGGTCGGACTGCGAGAAGATGCCGGGGACGGTCGATCACGCCTCGGAAGTGCACCATGCAAATCCGTCATCGAAAAGTGGATTTGCATGGAACGCGCATCCTCGTCCGACAGTTGGCCCGGAATGGCGGGCTGCCTGGCCGCCTCACGCGCGCGCGGGCGGGTCGTCCTGCCGCGCTGCGTGCGCGACCTCGATGCCGACGAGGCGCGCCACGATCGCCGCGAGGTAGAGCTGCGCGATCAGGGCCTCGAGCGCCGACAGCGCCCGCGCCTCGGAGGTCTTCGGCATGATGTCGCCGTAGCCGACCGTCGTCAGCGTGATCATCGAGAAGTACCTGAGCTGCGTCTCGGGCGAGCCGAGCGTCGGGTCGATGCTGAACGCGTGCGGCTGCGCGCGGAAGATCAGGAGGAAGATGAAGCCGAACAGCACCCCGACGAGGATGTAGACGCAGATCGCGGCAAGCAGCGTGTTCTGCGTGACCCTCGGCGCGCGCACCACATAGTTGAGGAGGAGCAGGAGGACGA
>CAIXEV010000309.1 GCA_903918555.1 uncultured bacterium
ACTTGGCTAGCAGCGCCTCCGCATCGCTCGGAAACGACTGGGCAAGATCGGCGGGGACGAGCGGTCACTCACGACCCTCGCGACCTCGACCGGATCAGACTCGTCGAGCATCGACCGGAGAACAGCGGAGCCTACGAAGAACGCGATGATGAGCGCCACTGGCCCAGCGACGAGAAGGACTGTGCATCCAAGGATAAATCGCGGGGCCCCGCGCCCCCCCACGCCTGAACGCGCTGCGACAGGGGGAAGAGGCATCGTCTCAGAGCCCGTGCCGAGAAGCCTCACTGTCAATCTATCCTGATCGTGAGCTCGATTTGACATCACGACAAGGTAGTGGACGGCCGCGGTCCAGGCAATGCCTACTTCCCAGTCCGAGGCGTAAGTGGGCGACTAGGTTCTGGCTTAGGGATCGCCACACCCCTCATACGCAGCATCTCGCCTCGCGGCATCGGCGCCGACTCGCTGTATCGCTACGGATACAGCTCGATCTCACCTCCTTGCGACGCGGGCGCCCCGACGGACCTTTAGTCTTTGGTGCTCCGTTAGACAGAAGCAAGGACATGGCCCTCGGCCAGCCCCGCTGCGCGCATGCCGCGAAGGAGTGACCTACAGCTCGACCTTCGCGGTGACGGGCACCGAAGCGCCCGACGACGCGGACTCCGTGGCCGGCGCCTTCGACTCCTCGCGCACGCGCTCGATGCGCGCGCCGAGCACATTCAGCTGCTCTTCCATGCGCGTGTAGCCGCGGTCGAGGTGGTAGATGCGCGACACCTCGGTCACGCCCTCGGCCGCGAGGCCGGCGAGCACGAGGCTCGCGCTTGCGCGCAGGTCGCTTGCCATCACGGGCGCGCCCTTGAACGGATGGCCGCCCGAGACGACGCAGGTCGGACCCTGGCGGTAGATCTTGGCGCCCATGCGCGAAAGCTCGGCGACATGGCCGAAGCGCTCGGGGTAGATCTTCTCGGTGATGATCGAGTTGCCCTCCGCGAGGCAGACGAGCGTCATGAACTGCGCCTGCAGGTCGGTCGGGAAACCGGGGTGCGGCTGCGTGGTGATCGTGGTCGGCTTGAGCGTGCGGTCGCTCGTCACGCGCACCGTCGCGTGCATCGGGTTGTCGTGGCCCGCGATCGTCTCGACATGCACGCCGATCTCGTTCAGGCGATCGACCGCCGAGAGCATGCAGTCGATCGGGAACTCTTCGAGGATGACATCGCCGTTCGTGACGGCGGCGGCGACGGCGTAGGTGCCGGCGACGATGCGGTCGGGGATGACGGTGTGGACGGTCGAACCGAGGCTCTCGACGCCGTGGATCACGAGGCGGGGGCTGCCGATGTTCTCGATGCGCGCGCCCATGCTGTTGAGGAGGACCGCGAGGTCGACGATCTCAGGCTCGCACGCGGCGCTCTCGATGACGGTGGTGCCCTTCGCGAGCACGGCCGCGGTCATCACATTCGCGGTGCCGAGCACGGTCGAGCCGAACGGGCCGCCGAGGAAGATCGTGGTGCCCTTCAGGCCGTTCGGCGCGGTGGCGATGATGTCGCCCTCGGTCAGCTCGATCTTGGCGCCGAGCGCCTCGAGGCCGCGGAGGTGCAGGTCGATCGGCCGCTCGCCGAACGCGCAGCCGCCCGGCATCGACACGCGGGCGCGGCGACGGCGCGCAAGCATCGGGCCGAGCACGCAGATCGACGCGCGCATCGTCTTCACGATCTCGTACTTCGCATGGATCGCGTTCGGATCGACGACCCGCATCTTGACCTCGCCGCACTCGCCGTCGACCTCGACGCCGAGCTGGCGGAGCAGCTTCGTCATGTTCGAGATGTCGGACAGGCACGGGACATTGCGCAGCGTGAGCGTGCCGTCCGTGCAGAGCGCGGCGGCCATGAGAGGCAGCGTCGCGTTCTTGGAGCCTTCGATCTGGATACGACCCGCCAGACGGCGGCCACCCTGAATACGGAACGAGTCCATGCGTGAGCAATCCTTTGCGGGCGACTTCGGCCTCTTGCCTGATGCCCAGAATGATGTGACGGAACGCGGTCGCCGACCGCGCGGATTATGGCCGTTGCATCGGCTGTTGGGGGCGAGTTTCTGCACTCGTCAGGTTGTCCCCGCGGGCGGCGCCGATCGGCCGCCCGTTCCGACGGCAGGCGCCCGCGGGCGCATGGCCGAGGCAGTCGGCATAAACCCGCCAGCGACCGCGTTTCGGCGGCGGTCTCCGCTTGCACGACTTGATCCGAGGGCGTTTGGAAACCACCTTTCCTTCGCCTCGCGGGAAGTCGCGGGCCAGAGCGACCGACCGAAACCAGGGAAACGAATGCACCCACGCCCGCAGCCAACCGTCCGAGCACTCCTGTTTGCCGCCGCCGCGCCGGTTGCGCTCGCGGCGTTCGCGGCGACCAGCCCCTCCGGCGCCTCGGCCGACGACGAGCCGACGACGGAAATCGTCCTCACGGGAGTCGTCCGCGACTTCCGCGAGCGGACGAAGCCCGGCGGCCACCCCGACTTCGAGGTGACGCCGTCGGCGGGGTTCGCCCAGTACTGCGACAACATCGCCCCGAGCCTCGGCGAGGGCAAGAAGCCCGTCTTCAAGGGAGGTGGATTCAAGGTGAGCAGCCAGTGGCGGGACGCCAGCGGCCGGAACATCTGCTGGCGGCTCTACGACCCCGCCCGCGGCGACCGCGTCGGCAGCCGGACGGGCGTGTCGACGGGCGGCATCGCCTCGGCGGCCAGCTTCGCCACCTGGTTCAACGACGACCTCAATCTCAACGCCTCCGCCCCGCTGTCGCTGACGCTCACGCGCCAGTCGAACGGCAGCTATGTCTTCGATTCCCAGACCGATCCCGTGTACCAGTCGCTCGGCGGGTTCTTCCCGATCGAGGGGCAGCTCTTCGGAAACCCAGGAGGGACCCCGAATCGCAATTTCCACTTCACCTACGAGCTCCACACCAAGTTCACCTACCACGCCACCGGCAACCAGGTCTTTGGATTCCGAGGTGACGACGATGTCTGGGTGTTCATCGATGGAAGGCTTGTGATCGACCTCGGCGGCGTCCATGGCGCCATCGAGCAGATCGTCGATCTCAACCGCCTCGGCCTCGCGGACGGCAGGGACTACGAACTGTCGTTCTTCTTCGCCGAGCGCCATCGAACCCAGTCGAACTTCAAGATCACCACCAATCTGCAGCTGCAGACGATCGACCTGCCGGTGGCCAGCAACGCGTTCGACTGACGACCTCTCGGTCGCGGTTGACGCAGGATTCTCTCAGGGAGGAATCGCCAGCCAACCACATCCTTTGCCATGCGCGGACGACCGCACCCGGTCGCCTGCCGACGACGACATGGCCTCGACGCGCACGC
>CAIXEV010000310.1 GCA_903918555.1 uncultured bacterium
CAAATCCCGACCGCTCGATGGAGGAGCCGTTCAAGGCGCGCATCGTGGCAGGCGACATTCCCGTGGGCGGCAGCGTGGTGCACATCGTCGACCGCGTGATCGTGCCGCCGCAGTTCGAGAACAAGAGCATCGCATCGCAGGCGTACCGCGAGAAGGACATCAAGGAGTTCGCGATGGGCGGCGACGCGCAGTTCAACGCGCGCTACCTCGTCAAGGAGATGCTCGAGCAGGCGGAGTCGCTCGACGATGCCGGCGCGATCGCGCTCTACAAGACGGGCCTGCGCATGCTCGAGGAAGTCGTGCCCGTGAATCGCAGGGGCGTGATCATGACGATGGACGACCGCGCTCCGGACCAGCGCGCCGTGCAGCGCGAACGCCTGCGCGCCCGCGCCGAGGAGCTCGACCGCGTGTGGTACGCGATGTTCATGAAGAACTCGCCGACCGCGACGACGCTGGCTGCGCCGCTGTCGAGTGCGCTGCCTGCGGCGCGCACGGTCGGAGTGAAGACGGCGCCCGCTGCAAAGGCCCCGGCGACCACCGTCGCCGTGACCACGACGGCCGTGACGGCGGTTGCGGCCGCGCCCGCGGCTCCCGCTGCCCCCGCTGCAACGGCGACCCGCGCTCCCGCGACGCTCGACTGGTGCGAGGTGATTGTGAAGGATGTCGACGCGAAGGTCGTCACCGATGCCGCGCTGCGCGACGCGATCGCGAAGACAGGCCTTCCGTGGCGCGTGCGCGACAAGGCCTCGGGCATCGAGATGCTGCTTGTTCCATCGGGGCAGTTCATGATGGGTAAGAGCGCTGGCGACGCAGAGGCCCTGGCGAACGAGATTCCCGCTCACAGCGTGACGCTCACCGAGCCGTACTACCTCGGTCGCTATGAAGTCACCCGCGAACAGTGGACGAAGGTGATGGGCGCGGGCGCGAAGTCCGGCGCAGAGCGCGCACAGCCCGGCGTCGAAGGCGCCGAGATCGAAGCGGGCGGCGGTGCGACGATCATGGTGAGCGGCGGCATCGAGCTTGTCGATCAGCAGGGAAACAAGATCGTCACCCGCCAGACGGCGGTCGCCGGACCCGATGGGGCCGTGACCTTCACCACCACTCCGGTCGGCGACCAGCAAGACCCCGCGCAGGACTCGCGCAGCGGGCTTCCGATCGTGGCCGGATGGACGAAGACGGCCGACTTCTGCGGCAAGATCGGCATGCGCCTTCCGACCGAGGCCGAGTGGGAGTTCGCATGCCGCGCGGGCGCACAGACCGCGCGCTACGGCGAACTCGACGCGATCGCGTGGCACCGCGGGAACTCCGACGGCCGCAAGCAGCCCGTCGGAACCAAGGCCGCGAACGCGCTTGGCTTCCACGACATGATCGGCAACGCGTGGGAATGGGTGAACGACTGGTACGGCGACTACACCCGCAGCGCGAAGACGAATCCGACCGGCCCCGCCTCGGGCACCTCGCGCATCGCCCGCGGCAGCTTCTTCAACTTCGATGATGGGTTCAACCGCGCATCGCGCCGCTATGAGATGCAGGTGGTGGAGGCCGGCGGCACGGGCTTCCGCGTCGCACGCAACCCGTAAACCCGCGGGAACGCCGCTCGACAGGCCAAGTCCCTTGACATCGCTCCAGGGCCGGAACTCGCGAGGGTTTCGGCCCTTCTTCGTTCCACGGAACCGCACGAGCCCGTCGCGCGGGCCGTAACCACGGTCAGGCGTGCGGCCTGTACCGCCTGCGCAGGGCCGCGGCGCCGAAAATTCGTCCGGCGACTTGCCCGAGGCCGCTGAGGAGTCACACTCCAAGTGGATGGAGGGGCGCGCTCTCACGAGATCACTCATGCGCGCCAGAACCTCAAGAAAGGTCGCCCAATGCGTTCGAACCTACTCGCAGCACTCTCGACCCTCGCGCTGACCAGCGCCTCGGCGCTCGCCTCGATCGACATCAACGGCGGCGCTTCGTGGGGCGGCTGGGACCACCGCGGCAACTCGCGCGATGTCGGCATCTGGGGCGCGCAGAGCACGACCCGCAGCTACGAGCTCTACACGACCGTCTTCACCTTCAACAACGACGCCGTCACAGGCGGCACGCAGGTTCGTGGAAACAACACGCCTGTTGGATTCGCGTCCGGCGCCTTCTCGACGGGCGCGTTCGCGAACGGAAACACCATCCTCGGCATCGGCCTTCGGATGAACGGCGGCGCGAGCGCTGTCAGCCAGAACTTCGTTGGATTCGATCTCTCGGGGACTGGTTTCCAGGCCGCGTCCGCACTCGGAGCGACCGACGGTCGCGTGAGCCTCTCCCAATGGGGCAAGTCCGGCGACTTCAGCGCGTGGATCGACCCGAACGCGGGGCCGTCGAATCTCGCGGTCCTGACCAGCAACGGCGCCTCCCAGGGCGGCGCGGGCGCTTCGTCGAATCTCGTCGGCGGATACGGCTCGGGCGTCAGCTACGACTTCGCGTTCCGCGCGTTCCGCAATGGCGCGGTGGGCGGCGGACTGCAGATGTTCTTCGACCTGACCGCGATGCAGAACCTCTACGGCGGCGGATCGAACTTCATCACGAACGGCTGGACGAACGGCGCGACGCCGATCGGCGCGATCGGAAGCAACATCAAGCTCTCGCTCTACAACGCGGAAGCGAGCCACGCCGACGCGAGCCAGGTCACCTTCGGCGTGACGGTGCCTGCGCCAGGCGCCGTCGCCGTGCTCGGCTTGTTCGGTCTCGCGGGTGCGCGTCGGCGCCGCTGAGGCGCCCCGACCAGCCGCAGACGGCGCTCGTCCGCTGCGAGATCCGCGCGAGAAGGTTTGCCCTATAGTGCGGCGATGTCGAATCCGTCGCCCACGCCTGAACTCTGGAACGCCGTCGACCGTGCCTTTGAGGATTGGCTTGCGCCAGCCGACGATGCGCTGAACCACGCGACGGCCGCTGCGACGAAGGCGGGCCTCCCCGAGATCGCGGTCGCGCCTGCGCAGGGTCGGCTGCTGCAAGTGATCGCACGCACGATCGGCGCGCGGAGGATCCTCGAGATCGGCACGCTTGCGGGCTACAGCGCGATCTGGCTTGCGCGCGCGCTGCCTGAGGGCGGACGGCTCGTGACGCTCGAGCTTGAACCCGCGCGGGCGGAGATCGCGCGCGGGAACCTTGCCTACGCGGGGCTCTCGCAGCAAGTCGAGGTCGTGACGGGGCGCGCGGTCGATTCGCTCGACGCGATGATCGCGCGCGGCGAGGCGCCATTCGACTTGATCTTCATCGACGCCGACAAGGAAAGCTGCCCGCAGTACCTCGAACGCGCGGTGGCGCTCGCGCGCGAAGGCACGCTGATCCTCGTCGACAACATCGTGCGACGCGGACGGCTGATCGACGCGAACACGGGCGATGCGGGCGTGGACGGCGCGCGCAAGATGATGGACATGGTCGCGAAGCATCCGCGCCTTGAGGCCGCAGGCATCCAGACCGTCGGCGCGAAGGGCTACGACGGCCTGCTGATCGCGCGGGTCACCGCAGAGCGGACGCCTGCGGCGCCTGCCGTCGCACGCATCTACGAGACGATCCTCTATGGATCCGACCTCGATGCGGCAGCCGCGTTCTACTCGGGCGTCGTCGGGCTTCCCGTGGCCGTGCGCATGGGAGACCGTGGCGTTGCCTTCCGTCTGGATGCCCAATCGGTTCTCATCGTCTTCGATGCCACCAAGACGGTCCCACAGCACGAAACGGTTCCGAGCCACGGCACGACCGGCGAAGGACACATCGCGTTCTCCGTCGACGACCTCGACGCGTGGCGTACGCATCTCGCGCGGCTCGGCGTGCCGATCGAACGCGAAGCGGACTGGTCGCTCGGCGGAAAGTCGATCTATGTCCGCGACCCGGCGCGCAATTCCGTCGAGTTCGTCGCAGGGCGGGTCTGGAACCTGTGAGCGACACCCTCGACATCTCTCTCGCGCACAACGCCTGGGCCACGCGCGAACTGCTCCGCGTCTGCGAGAAGCTCGACGACGCGCAGTGGCACCGTCGCTTCGACATGGGCCCCGGGTCGCTGCACGACACGCTCACGCACATCGTGGGCGCGATGCTCGTCCATGTGACGACCCACGGCATGCACCACCGCGCGCAGTGCCTCAACATGCTCCGGCGGCTCGAACTGCCGGGGATCAGCGACGCGCTGCCCGACCTCGATGTGCTCGAGTGGCAGCTGCGGGCGAAGTGAGGCGACCGCCGGGCCAGAGTCCGGGTCGGCCACGATCACCAGTACCCAGCGTCGGCGAAGCAGCGTCCCGTGGCCGGATCGATCCAGAAGCAGCAGCCTCCGCCATCGCCCTCGCGCGGCGAACAGAACCGCTTGAATCGCCCGAGAGTCCTAGGGTCGAAATCACCCGGCGCGAGCGGCAGCACCTCCGACAGCTCACGCTGGAGTCGCTCGCGACGACGTTCATCGGCGTCCGGATCGCCCGCGTACACCGCGTCCCACTTGTCTTTAGGATCGCGTTGCCGCGGCTCGCCGATCGCCGCATACGCCGCGTCAAGATGCGCCTCGAGCGCCAAGGGGTCGATGACGAAGCACGCTTTGAAGCTTGCGCCCGTCTTGTCGAGCGCGATGTCGCGCGCCGCTGCGGGCAAGTAGAACCGAACCCGCCGATCCCAGATCCCGTCGGCAGTCTCATGATGCGAACGGCCCATCGCGAGAAACTCGATCGCGACCGACCCGAGCGTGCAACTGGGAATGAACGAGAGGATCGAGAAGCCGATGGCCACATTCACCATCTTCGCGCGACGGATGCGAAGGATCGGCGCGACCCACACCGCGATGCAACTCGCGCCTAACAGCGCTGCCGCTGTCAGTAGAAGCATCACGTCAAATGAGAAGTAGGTGGTCATCGTCACGAGGTGTACGCCGGCAAAGTCGTGGAGACACTGACAGGCAGTCCGGCCGCGGTCGCGCTCACGCGTACCCGGTCGCGCTACAGCTTCATCCCCTCGGCTGTCCCGGCGGCTTCATCTTCAGCACCTTCACGAGGAACGCCCACATGTCGGCGGTCTCGTCGATCGCCTTCGAGACAGGCTTGCCGGCGCCGTGGCCCGCCGCCGTCTCGATGCGGATGAGGACAGGCGCGTCGCCTGCGTGGCACTCCTGCAGGCGCGCCGCGAACTTGAACGAGTGGCCGGGCACGACGCGGTCGTCGGTGTCGGCGGTCGTCACCATCGTCGGCGGATACTTCGTGCCGGCGGTCAGCCGGTGATACGGCGAGTACGCGTAGAGCGCCTTGAATTCCTCGGGGTTGTCGGACGAACCGTAGTCGTCGGTCCAGTAGCGG
>CAIXEV010000311.1 GCA_903918555.1 uncultured bacterium
CCGACGCAGGCGCCATCGCCCTCATCGCCACCGCCGAGCGCGCCGCCGCGCTCGCGGCCGAAGGCGCGTCGATCCGCTGCATCGCGCCGGAGGACCTTGTATCCACCGCGGCTGCCTCGCGCGACTTCGACATTTCAGCCCCCGCTTCAGCCCCCGCCCCCGCCCCCGACGCGCTCGCGTATGTCATCTACACCTCCGGCACCACGGGCAAGCCGAAGGGCGTCGAGATCGAGCACCGTTCGCTCCTCAACCTCGTCGCGGGCGACATGCTCGAGTTCGGGCTCGCCGCGCACGACCGCGTCGCGCAAGGTTCGAGCGCAAGCTACGACTCGAGCGTCGAGGAGATGTGGCTCGCGTGGGCGGCCGGCGCAACGGTCGTCGTCCTCGACGACGAGACGATGCGCCTCGGGCCCGATCTCCTGCCGTGGCTCGTCCGCGAGAAGATCACCGTGCTCTGTCCGCCGCCGACCCTGCTGCGCACGCTTGGATGCGACGACCCCGAGCGCGCGCTTCCCGCGATCCGGTTCCTCTATGTCGGCGGCGAGGCGCTCGCGCCCGATCTCGCGGACCTCTGGTCGCGCGGCCGCCGGCTCGAGAACGGCTACGGCCCCACCGAGTGCACCGTGACCTGCCTGCGCGGCACCGTCCACGCAGGCGAGACGGTCACGATCGGCCGCGCGATCCCCGGCTCGTTCGCGGCGGTCGTCGACCCGGACGACGCGGATCTACGCGAAATCACCGACGAAACGCGCGGCGAGCTCGTCGTGGGCGGCGCGTCGCTCGCGCGCGGCTACCGCGGGCAGCCCGACACGACCGCCGCGCGCTTCATCGCGCACCCGACGCTCGGCCGCGTCTACCGCACGGGCGATCTCGTCCACCGCGACGCGCGCGGCGACTTCCACTACCACGGCCGCATCGATGCGCAGGTGAAGCTGCGCGGATACCGCATCGAGCTCGGCGCCGTCGAGGCGCAGCTTGCGGCGCAGCCGACGATCCTCGAGGCCGCCTGCACCGTCGAGGGCGATGGCGCGCAACGCAGGCTCGTCGCGCATGTCGTGCCGCGCGCGGGCGCATCGATCGACGAGTCCGAGCTGCGCGCCGCGCTCGCGCGCGAGCTTCCGCCCTACATGGTTCCCGTCGCCATCGCGGCGATCGCACGCGTTCCGCGCACGGTCGGCGGCAAGATCGACCGACGCGCGCTGCCCGAGCTCGGCACGCTTCGCGGCGCGGCGGGCACGGCGCCGCATGTCGCGCCCGCGACCGCGACCGAGCGACTGATGGCGCGCGCGTTCGCGGCCGCGCTCAAGCAAGGTGGCGGGGTTTTGGTCGGGGTTTCGGACGGGGTTTCAGGCGAGGTTTCAGGCGAGGTTCCGGGCGAGGTCTCGGGCGAGGTCTCGGTCGTGGCCGATCTCTTCGACGACCTCGGCCTCGACTCGCTCACCATCGCGATCGCGATCTCGCGGATGCGCGCCGCCGATGCGTCCTGCACCGCGACGGTGCGCAACGCCTACGAACACCGCACCGTGCGCGCGATCGCCGCGGCGATCGACCGCGCGGGCGACGGCCACGCGCGCGCCGCGCGAGACCGCTCGCCACGCGAACCCGCGCGCGGCACCCAGCGGCCGATCCTCATCACGCTGCTGCAGGGCGCGTTCCTCGCCGCGCTTCTCCTCGCGATCTCGCAGATCCTGTGGATCCCGAACGCGGGCGAGTGGCTCGCGCGCACGCTCGGCGGCAGCGCGCCAAGCGCCCTCTTCGGCGCGATCGTGGTCGCGGTCGTCGGCGCCGTCGGCGTCGCGGCCTACACGCTCGCGGCCGTCGCCGTCGGGATCAGCGCCAAGTGGATCCTCATCGGCCGCTACCGGCCGATGCGCGCGCGCGCGTGGAGCCTCTGGCACCTCCGCCACTGGATGACCGTTCGCCTCGTCGCGCTCATGCCGTGGGATGTCATCGAGCTCCTCCGGCTCGCGCCCACCGTGCTGCGGCTCCTCGGCGCGCGAATCGGGCGCCATGTCCATGTGCACCGCGGCGTGCGCCTCAACGAGGGCGGCTGGGACCTCATCACCCTCGAGGACGGCGCCACCGTCGGACAGGACGCCTGCCTGCGCGCCATCGAGCTCGAGGCGGGCTGCCTCGTGCTCGGCACCGTCACCGTGCGCCGCAACGCCACGCTCGAGACCCGCGCAGGCCTCTCGCCCGGCGCGGAACTCGGCGAAGGCAGCATCCTGCGCGCGCTCTCGAACCTCCAGCGCGGAACGCGCGACGACCATGCGATCCTCGACGGCGTGCCTGCAGCACGCGTCGCTCCCGCGCCACCGCCGCCGGCGGTCGCCGTGCCGTCGGACGGCACGCTGCGCCTCGCGCTCGCGTCGCTCCTCCTCACTTCGATCGTCGCGACGCTCATCGTCCCGTGGACGGTCGCGTTCTGGGCGTTCGACCTTCTCGCTCCGGGATCCGCAGGCAGGCTCTTCCCCGACCCGAACTCGATCGTTCCGAGCGCATCGGGGCTTGCGCGGCTCGCCGCGGCGACCATCTGCGGCGGCGTCGGCACCGTCCTGCTCCAGGGGCTGCTCGTGCGCGTGCTCGGACCGGCGCCACGCGGCGCGTTCTCGCTCGGAAGCGCGGCGTCGCTGCGCATGTCGCTCCAATCGATGCTCGTCGAGGGCGCGGGCAAGTGGCTCTCGGGCACGATCATGTGGCCGATGTGGCTCAACTTCGCGGGCGCGCGCATCGGCCGCGGATGCGAGATCTCGACCATCACCGATGTGGTTCCGTCGACGGTCTCGATCGGACCCGAGACCTTCTTCGCCGACGGCATCTATCTCGGCGGACCGACGCTTCACGCGGGAACCGCGACGGTCGAGCCGGTCGTGCTCGAGTCGTCGTGCTTCGTCGGCAACCACGCGGTGCTGCCCTCGGGCACGCGGCTCCCGCGTGAGACGCTCGTCGGCATCTCGACGCGCGGCAGCGGACTTCCCGACGAGGCGGGCGCGTCGTGGTTCGGCCACCCGGTCTTCAGGCTGCCGCGGCGCGAGGTCGTCGCCGCCCCGCGCGAGCTCACGCACGAACCGTCCCCGATCCGGCGCGTCAACCGCTGGCTGTGGGAACTCGCGCGATTCGCGCTCCCGGTCGTGCCCGTGTTCGTGGCGCTCGCATGGTTCCACGCGATGGAGTCGGCGAGCGCGTCGCAGCCGGCCGCGTTCTTCCGCCTCGTCACGCTTCCGCTCGGCGTGCTTGCGTCGCTCGCGGCGCTCGCCGGCGCGGTCCTCGCGATGAAGTGGCTGCTGATCGGCCGCGTGAAGCCCGGCACGCATCCCCTGTGGAGCTGCTGGTGCAGCCGCTGGGACTTCCTCTATGTCGCGTGGGGCATGTGGGCGGCCGTGCCGCTCTCGTTCCTCGAGGGCACGCTGCTCCTCGTCGCGTACCTGCGCGCGATGGGCTGCCGCATCGGGCGACGCGCGCTCCTCGGCAACGGCTTCGCGCATGTGGTCGACCCGGACATGCTGCACTTCGGCGACGATGTCACGGTGCACGCGCTGTTCCAGGCGCACACCTTCGAGGACCGCGTGCTGAAGGTCGATCATGTCCATGTCCGCGACGGCGCGACGGTCGGCGCAAACACGGTGCTGCTGTACGGCGCGGACATCGGCGCGCGCGCGATCGTCGACCCGCACTCGGTCGTGATGAAGCGCGAGGTGCTCGTCGCCGGCACGCGCTACGAAGGGGTGCCGACGCAGCCGGTCGGGGTCGTGCCGACGCAGCCCGTCGGGGCGCTCGGCTGAGCGACCGCTCCGCCGGTCAATCGCGCAGCCGCAGGCTGTTCGCGACGACGCTCACGCTCGAGAGCGCCATCGCGGCGCTCGCGAGGATCGGCGGCAGCATCCAGCCGGTCCACGGGTAGAGCGCGCCGGCCGCGAGCGGGATGAGCACGAGGTTGTAGCCAAACGCCCACGCGAGGTTCTGGCGGATCACCCGCAGCGTCTTGCGCGAGAGCTCGATCGCGTCGCCCACGCGCCTGAGATCGTTCGTGACGAGCAGGATGTCGGCGCTCGTCTTCGCAAGATCGGTGCCGCCCGACATCGCGATGCCGGGCCGCGCCGCGGCGATCGCGGCCGCGTCGTTGATTCCATCGCCCACGAACGCCGTTCCGTGCGGCCCCGAGGCGAGCCGCGCGACGAGTTCCGCCTTCCCCGCCGGCGTCATCTCGGCGTGGATGGCGGCGGATTCGATCGACAGGCTCGCGCCGACGGCGTCGGCCGGCGCGCGCGCGTCGCCGGTCACGAGGATCGGCGCCACGCCCTGCGCGCGCAGCGCATCGAGCGCCTCGCGCGCATGCTCGCGCACGCGGTCGGCAAGCTCGATCGCTCCGACGAACGCGCCATCGGCGGCCACGAACACCCGCGTCGCGTGCGACGGCTCCGCGTCGACGGCGACGCCGCACTCGCGCATCCACGCCGCGTTGCCGACCTCGACCTTGTGGGCGAGCACCTGCGCGAAGACGCCCTTCCCCGCGAAGGCCGCGAACGCGCCCGGCTCCTCGACGCGAATCCCCCGCTCGCGCGCGGCGTCGACGATCCCACGCGCGACCGCATGCTCGCTGCGCGACTCTGCGGCGGCCGCGAGCCCAAGCAGCCCGGACTCGCTCCATCCGCGCGCGGGCAGGACGGCCGTCACGGCCGGCCGACCCTCCGTCAGCGTGCCCGTCTTGTCGAATGCGATTCGATCGATGCGCGCGAGATGCTCGAACGCGGCCGCGTGCCGGAAGAGGACGCCGACCGACGCCGCGCGTCCCGACGCGACCATGATGGCGACGGGCGTCGCGAGCCCGAGCGCGCACGGGCATGCGACGACAAGCACGCTCACGAGCGCCTCCAGCGCCCGCGCGGCGCGGATCTCGGCGGGCGCGAACAGCATCCACGCG
>CAIXEV010000312.1 GCA_903918555.1 uncultured bacterium
CGAAGACGACTGGTACGACGCACCGCTCGCACAGCGCGCCCGCCGCGCGAACCGCATCGCGCTCGTCTGCTACCTCGTGCCCGTGATGGTCGCGACCCACTGGCCGCGGCTTGCGTTCCAAGGCTCGGGCACCATCGACAAGTTCGTGCACTTCGTCGGTTTCGGCGCGCTCGCGTGGCTGTTCCTCAACGCGTCGTTCTTCCGTCGACCGATCCTGAACCTCGCGCTCGCCGCGTTCTGGGTCTACTTCGATGAACTCACGCAGTCGATCGAGATCCTCGGCCGCACCTTCAGTGGGTACGACCTCGCCGCAGGGTGGCTTGGCTGCGCTATGGCCGGGCTCGTCTGGTGGGGCCTGCGCCGCCGCGCGCCGCGCGGAACCGACGATCGCCTCGACGACCTCACCGCCGAACGGCTGCTCTACGCGACGAGCGCGGGATGGACGCGCGTCGGAGCCGCGGTCGCCGGCTTCATCGCGCTCTGCGCGGGCATGGCCGCGCTCGTGAACTGGCAAGCCAAGGGCGAGGCGCCCGGCCTCGGCAACCTCGTCTTCCCCGCGGGGCTCGGGTTCCTCGCGGGCGTCGGTTTCGGCGCCGTCGGTGCGTTCACTCGGTCGTACGCGCGCGTCGCGTCGGGCCGCATCGACGCGTGGACGGGCGCGGTCGAGCGCGAGGGCGAGCCGTTCCGCAGCCGCGACTACGCGCCTGCGCTCCGCTGGCCGATGGTGATCGGCGCGCTGGCGCTGCCCGGCGCGTGGGTCACCGTGATCGGCGTCGAGTACCTCCTCTTCGGCGAGTTGACCGACGAGAAGATGGTTGATTTTGCAGGATTCGCCGTGCTGCGGCCGATCTTCACCGCGGTGCTCGCCTTTGCGGGAGCGGTTGTCGCCGCCAGCGTGATGGTCCGGTTGCGCCGAGCGAAACGCGGATTCCATGCAGAGCGACAGCGTCCGTGACGGACGAGGGATCCTCGCATGAGCACGCATCACCACAACAGCCTGGCCGGAAAGCACATCGCCGTCGTCGGCGGCGGACTCGCGGGCCTCGCAGCCGCGAAGGTGCTCGCCGACGGGGGCGCGTCGCTCGAGGTCATCGAGTCGTCCGACCGCCTCGGCGGCCGCGTCGCAAGCGATGTGATCGACGGGTTCACGGTCGACCATGGCTTCCAGGTCTACCTCTCCGCGTATCCCGAGGGCGAGCGCCTGCTGCACCTGCGCGACCTCGACCTCCAGCCGTTCATGCCCGGCGCGTTGGTGTGGAACGGCGCCCGCGCCGCCACGGTCGCGCATCCGCTGCGCGAGCCGCTTGCCGCGCTCGTCGGCGCGCTGCGCGGCGTCATTCCCGTGCGCGATGCGCTGCGCATGATTCCGTTCGCGCTTGCGGCCGCGCACGGCCCTGCAGGCGGGCCCGGCACGCCGAGCGGCAGGACCGTGCTCGAGGAGCTCGAGGCGGCGGGGGTGTCGCGGCGCACGATCGACGGCTTCTTCCGCCCGTTCCTCGGCGGCGTGTTCCTCGACCGCTCGCTCAACACCGACTCGAGCCGCATGAGGTTCCTGCTGCGCATGTTCGCCGAGGGCTTCGCATGCGTCCCCGCGAAGGGCATGCGCGCGATCCCCGAGCAGCTCGCCGCGTCGATCCCGCAGGGGCGGATCCTCCTCAACTCGCGCGTGGTCGCGGTCGAGGGCACGCATCTCAAGCTTGCATCAGGCGAGACCCGCGAGGCCGACGCGGTCATCCTCGCGACCGGCGCGCACCAGCTCGCGCGCATCCTGCCTGCGTTCTCCGACCTCGCGCGGCTCCACGAGATCCCGTGGTGCAGCACGCTCTCGGCGTGGTTCGCCACGCCCGATCCGTCGGTGCTGCCGCGGTGGCTCGTGCTCAACGGCTCGGGCCAGGGCGCGTTCAACCACGGCGCCGCCATGAGCGCGATCGCGCCCGGCTATGCGCCGAGCGGCCGCGGGCTCTTCGTCGCGAACTCCGCGTACCTGCCGCACGGCATCGACACCTGCCGCGACCTCGCCGAGGACATGCGGCGCACGCTCGGCGAGATCCTCGGCCGCCGCGCGACCGACGGATGGCAGCTCGTCTCGCTGCAGCGCATCCGCCACGCGATCCCGCGCCAGTGGCCGCGCGACCTCGGGACGCATCTGCCGGCGTCGCTCGGCCCGCATGTCTTCATCGCGGGCGACCACCTCGAGGATTCCTCGATCAACGGCGCGCTCCGCTCGGGACGCCTCGCGGCCGCCGCGTGCCTGCGCAGCTTCGCGTGACGCGCCGCGCCGCGCCCGCGCCGCGCCGACTTCCGCCGACTCCCGCCGCGCGCGGTATTCTCCGCACATGATCACGCGCACCCGAGCCATCGCCGTCGCCGCACTCCTCGCGGGCCTGCAGGCCTGCTCGGGGAGCCAGACGCTGCTCGACTCCGATGTGCCGTTGCCGGACGGCATGACCAGCGTGCGCAGCGCCGACATCCGGCGCTCGGGCGGCACCGTCACGGGCGGCCGGTTCCTTCTCGCGGGCGAAGTGCCCGATGCAGCGGCCACGCTCGAGTCGACCGCCGAGCGCTTCGTCGCCAACGGCTGGCGCGTCGACGCGCAGCAGGCCGGGCTCGACCTCTCGACCGCGCGCTTCAGCAAGGGTTCGCGCACGGTCACGCTCTCGATCGCGCGCCGCACGCTCGAGCCCGACATGTCGACCGGCATGCTCGAGGTGACGAGCGCGCCGGGCACGACCGCACCCTGATCCGATGGCCGAGCGATTCGAACACCACGCGCGCCTGATGACGGTGCTCACGCTCGTGAGCCGGGTCACGGGTCTCGTGCGCGACGCCGCGCTCGCGCGCGTGTTCGGCGTCGGCCCGCTGATGGACGCGTTCAACCTCGCGTTCCTCGTCCCGAACCTCTTCCGGAGGCTCTTCGGCGAAGGCGCGATCTCCGCCGCGTTCGTGCCGCGCTACGCGGAGCTCGAACGCGACGACCCCGCGCAGGCGCGCCGCTACTCGGGACTGCTCCTCGCGCTGCTCGCGGCGCTGCTCTGGGGCATCGTCATCATCGGCGAGGCGATCCTGCTCACGAAGTGGATGTCGAGCGATCCCATCGCGTTCACGCGCACGCCGCCGATGGTCTTCGCTGGCATCCCGACCGCGTCGATCAGCGTCAGCTATGTGCGGCTCGGCTACGAGCTGACCGCGCTGATGCTGCCGTACATGCCGCTCGTCTGCCTGACGGCGGTGGCGGGCTCGGCGCTGCAGGTGCATGGACGCTTCGGCCCGACGGCCGCGAGCCCGATCATCCTCAACCTCGCGCTCATCGCCGCGACGCTCGGCGTCCTTCCGCTCGCGCATTCCGGCGCGGTGACGCCCGAGTGGCATCTGCGGATCGTCGCCGGTTCGGTGCTGGTCGCGGGCTTCCTCCAGCTGTGGTGGACCTACGCCGCGCTTCGCTCGGTGAAGCCCATCTTCGCGCCGCGCGATCCGGCCGCGTGGGCGTCGGTGCGCGCCACGCTCGTCCAGACGCTGCCGATGATGCTCGGCCTCGGCGTCCTGCAGATCAACACCGCGGTCGACGGGCTCATCGCGAGCTGGCCCACCGTCGTCGGCCCGACGATCCTCGGCATCGAGTACCCGCTCGCCTCGGGCGCGATGAGCGCGATGGCGAACGCGCAGCGGCTCTACGAGTTTCCGCTCGGCGTGTTCGGCATCTCGATCGCCACGGCGATCTTCCCGCTGCTTTCGCGGCAGAACAACGACCCCGTCGCCTTCGCGGGCACCGTGCGCCGCGCGCTGCGGCTCACCGTGTTCGTCGGCCTGCCGGCGAGCGCGGGGCTCATGGTGCTGGCGAGCGACGCGGCCGGCGCGTTCTTCCGCGGAGGCGCGTTCGACGCCGAGGATGTGCGTCGCGTCGCGTTCGTGGTGATCGGCTTCGCGCCCGCGATCTGGAGCTACCAGATGAACCATGTGTTCACGCGCGCGTTCTATGCGCGCAAGGAACCGATGGTGCCGGTCAAGGTGTCGGTGGCGATGGTCGCGCTCAACCTCGCGCTCAACCTCACGCTGATCTTCACGCCGCTCCGCGAGGCCGGGCTCGCCTGGTCGACGGCGATCTGCTCGATGCTGCAGGTCGCGATCCTCGGACGGCTTCTCGCGCGTCGCGTGCCGGGCATCATCGACCGCGAGGTGCTCCTCAGCTGGCGCTCGACGGCGATCGCCGCCGCGGTGATGACCGTCGCGGTGCTCGCGTCCGAGCGCATGCTTCCCGATGTCGACCGCTGGTCGATCTACACGCTGCGCCTCGGCGTGGGCGTCGTGGTCGGCATGGCGGTGTTCTTCGGGGTCGCGGCGATCCTCGGGATGCCCGAGGTCCGCGAGACGCTGCGCCGCCGCGGGGCCGGCGGCACGACGCCGAAGGCTGGCTGAGCGCAGGAAGTGCGTCTCGCCGCGGGGCTATCGGATCCGCCCGTGCAGGCCGACCCCGCATTCTCGGCTGTCGCGCTTCAGAGTCCTCGGGGAAACGCCGATCCGATCACTCAGGAGATCTTCCTATGTCGGTCGAAGACGCTGCGCCGGTCACGGCGCAGAAGCAAGCCCAATCCACGGCACCGGAGCAGAAGGATGTGCTCCGCATCATCGCAGAGGTCGAGCGTTCGCTCGGCGCGCTGCGTGCCCGTGCCGATGCAGGCTCGCAGCCCGACGCCCAGCGGCTGCTCGTCGAGGAGATCGAGCGCATGAAGCGCGAGCTCTCGCGCCTCGGCGACGAGCGCGCGCAGCTGCTCGAGAAGCAGCTCTCGCTTGAATCGCAGCTTGCCTCCGCCCACGCGACGCGCTCCGTCGCCGAGGAACGCGCCCGCCGCGCCGAGGAGTCGCGCACCCGCTTCGAGCAGGAGACGCTCAACTCGCAGATCAGCCGCGAGACCGAGTTCATCAAGTCGCTCGAGGCCCGCGCCGCCGCCGACCACGCCCGCGCCGACGACCTCGAGCGCCAGTGCAGCGAGGCCCGCCACGAGCTCGCGGTCGTGATGTCGAAGCTCACGGCCGTCCTCAAGATCACCGAGAAGCACGCGATCCGCGAGAACGAGCTCGAGGGCGAGGTCGAGTCGCTGCGCGCAGAGGTCGCGATCGCCCGCAAGATCCAGCGCGACGGCTACATCCCGCTCGGCGACGCGCCCGAGACGCAGGAGCAGATCCAGCAGACGATCATGCCGCGCCTCGCGCAGGTCGCCGGCTTCCTCAGCGTCCGCAAGCAGCGGCTCGTCAACCTGCACCAGGCGCTCAAGCGCCGCGCGCAGGCGCTGCGCGTCCTGCGCCAGCTCTACCAGGCGCAGCCGCAGATCCTCGCGGAAGAAGCCGAGGCCATCTCCACCGAGCGCGCCGCGCTCGAGCAGGAGCGCACCGCCTTCGAGGCGCAGCGCGCGGCGCTCGAGAAGCGATCGGCCGAGTTCGCCGTCATCGAGACGAAGCTCACCCGTCAGAACCGCACCCTGAGCCGCGTGCAGCGTGTCGGCACGGTCGGTTCGCTCGTGGCGGCGGCCATGGTCCTCATCGCGGCCAGCGCGTGGATGTGCTGGATCGTCGCTGCGTCGATCGCTCCGAAGGACGCCATCGCGACGATCGAGCTCCAGGCGACGACGCGCGGGGCAGACTCGATCACGGCGGACGCGGGCCCGATCGCGACCTGGCTCACCGAGATGCTGGCCAACGACGCCTTCAAGGGCACGGTGGCTGGGCGTCTCACCGATCGCGGCTACTCGCGCGAGGACGCGGACCGGCTCGTCGGACCGCTCGGGGAGTCGCTCAACATCGAGCATGTCGGCTCGTCGATCCGGCTCACGCTGCGAGCCACCGGCGTCGACCAGAGCGTTGCGCTGCTCGATGCGTTCGCAGCCGTCGCCATCAGCGAGTCGGCGCGTCAGCCCGAGCGCAAGTCGGACCAGCTGCGCCTCACCGTCCTCGGCGCGCAGCAGGAGGTCGGCCGCACCGTCCTCGCGCACGGCATGTTGATGAAGGACGAGACGCACCTGATCCGGACGGGCATCCTGTTCGGCATGGTGCTGACGCTCGCCGGCGGCGGATTCGTGTTCTTCACTATGCAGACGCGCCGTGCGCTCGTGGCCGCCGCGAAGCCGGCCGCTCCGGTCGGGGCATCCGCCCCAGCGCCCGCGAAGGCTCCCGCCAAGAAGTAGCGCGGGCTTTATGGCCCGTCGCGGACCTTCTGCGATCCAACATCACGAAGCACTGAATTCACAGGGCGTGCACGGAAGTCGCGTGCGTGAAGCGCCGATGACTTGAATGTCGCAGGATGCCATTGGACGGCGCCGCGGAAAGGGACTCACGATGCATGGATTCGCACGACTTCGGCTTGTTGGAACGCTGCCGGTCGACGGTGTCGAGGAGTGCTCGACCGACGATGTTCCGGGGCCGCTGCCCTTTCCCACCTGCGTCCGCGAGCTGCCGATCGGCAGCCACGGCGGATGCGCTGCGGCGCAGGCGATTCTCGCGCTCGACCGCGTGAATCTCTCGATTGATCGAATCCGTGAGCAGCTTGAGGCTGCGCACGGCGACGAAGGGCCACGAGCCGCGTGAGCGGAGCAGTGGAACCATGGGGAAAATGAGATCGGGTGGATGGAAACTGGGGTTTGGGGAAAGAACAGACGCTGCCGAAAGGCAGCGTCGTTCTTTTTGGCTTGGTTGCGGCCGGACCGTCACTTCATCGGCTGCATCGTCATCGGGTCGCGCATCGGCATGTGCTCGACCTGGTCGTCGAAGAAGTCGGCCATCCTGGCGCGCCCCGCCTTGCCGCCGAGCCCGTCGCCCGGGGCGATGGTGTCCCAGTCGCCCACGACGAACACCGCCATCTTGTTGAAGTCGAGCATGCGGTTCGCCACGCGCTGCACATCGGCGGGGGTGACCTTCGAGATGTTGTCGCGATAGGCCTGCCAGTACGACGGATCGCGGCCCGTCCACTCGTCGGAGACGAAGATGCCGAGCATGGCGTCCTTCGACTCGAACGAACGCGGGAAGGTCTCGATGAACGACTGCTTCGCGACCTCGAGTTCCTCGGCGCTCACGGGCGTCTCGCGCATCTTCTTGAACTCGCCCTCGATCAGCTTGATCGCGAGCGCCACCGTCGCGTTCTTCGACTGGAAGACCGCGCGGAACTGGCCGGGGTACCACACGCCCGCGTCAAGGCCGCTGCCCGCGGAGTAGGCGAGGCCTTCGTCCGAGCGCACCGTCTTCATGATGCGGCTGGTGAAGCCGCCGCCGCCGAGGATCTCGTTCATCACGAGCGCGGCGAAGTAGTCGGGGTCGTCGCGGGTGATGCCGCGCGAGCCGATGTAGACCTTGCCCTGCGGGATCTCCTTCTCCGCGTGGTAGACGCCCGGCTTGACGGTCGCGGTCGGCGCGGGCGGAAGCGGCATGCGCTCGCCGGTCGGCCACGATGCGAACGCCTTCTCGAGCTTCGCGAGCATCTCGGGCACCTCGAAGTCGCCGGTCACGGCCACGACGACATTCGCCGGGTTGAAGACCTTCTTCGCGAAGGCGGCCATGTCGTCCTTGGTGATCGAGCGGATCGACGACTCGGTCGGCACGCGCGCCTCGAAGTGGTCGGCGCCGTAGAGGAGCATGTCCCACTCGCGGTCGAGGATGGGGCTTGCGTCGTCGTTGCGCTGCTTCATGCCCTCGATCGCGGAGTCGACCGCGATCTTGGTCTTCGCCTCGTCGAAGCGCGGCTTCGTCAGCATGTCCATGAGGAGCGCGAGGCTCTCGTCGAAGTTCGCCTTGAGCGAATCGACCGACGCGGAGCAGACGGTCGCCTGCGACGCGATCGACGCCTCGGTGGCGAGGAAGTCGAGCTTCTCGTCGAGCTCGTTCGGCGCGAGGCCCTCGGTGCCGCCGGTGCGGAGGAGCGCCGCGGTCATGGCGGCGAGGCCGACCTTGTCGGCGGGCTCGAGGAACGAGCCGCCGCGGAAGGTCATCGAGAGCTCGACGAGCGGCAGTTCCTTGCTCGGCGCGAGGAAGACCACCACGCCGTTCGAGAGGACATGGCGGTAGTCCGACGCCTTCGGTGCGTTGAAGGTGAGCGGGCGGAACGCGAGCTGCTCGGGACGCTTGGGGAGGTCCTGCGCGGGCGCGGCGGCGACGACGGTCGAGACGGCCGCGGTCGAAAGGGCGACGAGCGACGAAAGGATGGCGATGGAGTGCTTCATTGGGTTCGGTTCCTTTCGTGTCTTCAGTTCTTGCTTGCTTCGGGGGACTTCTCGAGCTCGGCGATGCGGGCGTTGACCTTCGCCACGATGAAGTCGATCATCGGCTTCATCTGCGGAGGCACCTGTGCGGCCTGCGCCATCATCTGCTCGAGGTTGGCCTTGAGCTGCGCGAGGTCGGTGGCCTTCGCGATCTGCGCCGCGACCTGGCGGGCCTGCGCCTGCATCGGCGCGGGCAGCCCCGCGAGCGCGGGATCCTCGGCGGCCGTCTCCGCGCCCGCCTTGCGGGTGTAGGTCGCGACCGAGCGGTTCTTCTCGGTGAAGTAGGTCTTGGCGACGCGCTGGATGTCGTCGGCGGTCACCTCGTCGATCTTCTTCGGCGACTCGTTGATCTCCTCCCAGGTGCCGAGGCCCTCGTAGTAGCCGAGCTGGAGCAGCAGGAAGAAGTTCGTCTTGAGGCGGCGGTAGTTCGACGCGGCGAACTGGTTCTTCACCTTCTGGAGCTCGAGCGCCGGCACGGGCTCGTTCTTGAGCTTCTCGATCTCGGCGTACCACGCCTTCTCGAGGTCCGCGGGGGTCGAGTCGCCCTTCACCTCGGCGTTGAAGCTGAACGCGCCCGCGTACTTGCGGCTGTCCTGGCGCGCGCTCGCGTCGGAGGCGGTCTCGCTGCCCTCGACCATCGACTTGTAGAGCCGGCCGGTGCGGCCGTTCAGCACCGACGACAGCACATCGAGCGCGTACGCGTCCTTGTGGCGGAACGGCACGGTGTGGTAGCGCACCTCGACCGACGGCTGGCAGTCGCACTCGGCGTTCATGCGCATCTCGGCGGTCTGGCCGACCTCGAGCGTCACGACCGGCGGGACATTCATCTCGCCGCGCGAGAGGCGCGAGAAGTAGCGGGTGATCGTCTCCTTCACCTCGCCCGGGTTGAAGTCGCCGACGATGACGCCGCAGAGGTTGTTGGGGCGGTAGTAGATGTTCCAGTAC
>CAIXEV010000313.1 GCA_903918555.1 uncultured bacterium
GCTTGAGCGACTATCCGCACGCTCCGCCCGCGTCAGCGACGATCCGCGCGTTACCGACAGCCGCGCGCGAGCTCATCGGCGCGATCGCAAGTGTCACTTGATCATGTACGATGCGACTGATGGAGAAGCCCCATCCGCTCTTCTCGCAGGCCTCGGAACCGCGGTGCCGGACCTGCGGCTTCGCGCTCACGGGCCTGCCTGATGTCGGCGAGTGTCCCGAGTGCGGGCGCCTCTACAACTCGGCCAACTCGGTCGCCTTCGACCCGCCGTCGCTCGGTCGTGCGCTGGGACATCTTGCGTTGCCGCTCGCGCCGGCGTTCCTCGGGATCGTGGTGGGACTCGACCTCCTCTCGCAGGACCGCGGCTCGGGCGGGTACTTCGCCGTCGGCCTGCCGTGGATCATCGGCGGCGTCGCGTGCGTGATCTGGGCATCGGTACGGGCGACGCGATTCCTCCGCGCGCTTGCCAACACGCAGCCTCCGAGGCAGGAAGGCGCGTCGACGAGGATGTTCCTCTCGCGCGCGGGCATGTCGATCGCGATCCTGATCACGGTCGTCGCAGGCCTGGTCTGCCTTCTGCTCTCGCTCGCCTTCATGTTCTGCCTCGGAACCCTTGGTCGCTAGCCACGCATGCGCCTCAAGTCGACCACGAGCCGCTGCCCCGTGTGCCTCGCGCAGATCCCAGCGGAAATCACGCGCCGCGGCGACGCCGTCGTGATGACGAAGCGCTGCCCCGCGCACGGCGCGTTCGAGGCGACGCTCGCCGCCGACCACACGCGCTACTACGCGTCGCAGGGCTCGGGCGCGTGCTGCGATCCGGCAAGCGGCTGCTGCGCGCCCGCCAATCCGAACGCCATCGATCCGTTCGAGCGCCTCTCGACCTGCGTCGCGCTCATCGAGATCGTCGAGAGCTGCAACCTCTCCTGCCCGACCTGCTTCGCGTCGAGCCCGCACGGCGTCGGCGACGACCTCGCGTACACGCCTTCGCGCGAGGTGCGCCAGCGCATCGCAGGCGTCGTCGCGCGCAAGGGCTTCATCGACATCATCCAGCTCTCGGGCGGCGAACCGACGCTGCACCCCGACTTCTTCGAGATCCTCGAGTGGTGCCTCGCGCATCCGAAAATCGGCTACATCCTCGTCAACACGAACGCCGTGCGCGTCGCCACCGACGCTGCGTTCCGCGAGAGACTCGGCGAACTGCGCCGCGCGCGCGGCAAGTTCGAGCTCTATGTCCAGTTCGACGGCGTGCAGGAGGCGGGCCAGCGCGAGCTGCGCGGCGCCGACCTCCGCAAGGTGCGCGAGCAGGCGATCGACACGGCCGGCGCGCTCGGCGTGCCGAGCACGCTCGCGATGACCGTCACCGAGGAAACCCTTCCATTCCTCGGTGAAACCATGCGTTTCGCGGTGCCGCGCCGCCATGTGCGCGGCATCAGCTTCCAGCCGCGGTTCACCTCCGGACGCATCGAGGTCACGAGCTCGACGCTCCCGATCGCGCGCAGCGCCGCGCGGCCGCTCTCGGTCGGCGACATCGTGCACGCCCTCGCCGCGCAGGCAAGCGAGTTCGTGAGCGCCGCCGACTTCACGCCGCTTCCCTGCGGCGACCCGAACTGCCACACGATCGGCTATGTGCTGCGCACCGCGAGCGGCGCCGTGCCGCTCTCGCGCCTCGTGTCGCTCGACGCGCTGCAAGGCTTCCTCGCCAACCGCGTCGACTATCGCCTCGACGATCTCGCGAAGTGCGGCTGCGAGACGGAACCGCTCGGCGAGATCCTGCGGACACTGGAGCAGTCGCACGGAACGCTCGGCGCGGACGCCCCGTTCCGCATGTTCATCAAGCCGTTCATGGACGCGTGGACCTTCGACCAGGACCGCATCGACCGCTGCTGCACGCATGTGATCCGGCCCGATGGCTCGCTCGACAGCTTCTGCCGCTACTACCTCGAGGGCGGCGAGCCGGGCTTCCGCGCGCGGCAAGCGGCGAAGGAGGCGCACGCGTGAGCGATCCGACGCCA
>CAIXEV010000314.1 GCA_903918555.1 uncultured bacterium
GATCTGGATCGCGTTGAGCGCCGCGCCCTTGCGGATCTGGTCGCCGCACACGAAGAGCGCCACGCCGCGGTTGCCGGGAACGCTCGGGTCCATGCGGATTCGGCCGACGAGGACATCGTCGCCGCCCGCGGCGCCGAGCGGCTCGGGAAAGCGGTTCGCGGCGCGGTCGTCGACCACGCGAACGCCGGGCGCCTTCGCGAGGAGCGCGCGGATCTCGTCCTCGGTCGTCGCGCGCGCGAGCTCGAGGTGCAGCGCCTCGGCATGCGCGCGCAGCGTCGGCACCCGCACGCAGGTCGCGCTGACGCGCACCGCATCCGACTCCCACATGCGGCGCGTCTCGCTGAGAAGCTTGCGCTCCTCCTCGTTGTAGCCGTCGGCGCCGACCGCCGAGTTGTGGCTGAAGACATTGAAGAGGTACTGGCGGCCGAAGATGCGCGTGTCGAACGGTTCGTTCTTCGCGAAGGCGTGCGCCTGCGACTCGAGCTCCGCCATCGCAGCGGCGCCCGCGCCCGACGCGGCCTGGTAGGTCGCGGCGACCATCCGCTCGACGCCGAGCGCGCGATGGATCGGCGTCACCGCGACGAGCGCGATGATCGTCGAGCAGTTCGGGTTCGCGATGATCGTCGGAAGATCGATCGCGTCGAGCGCGTGCGGGTTGACCTCGGGCACGACCAGCGGACACGCGGGGTCGGCGCGGAAGGCGCTCGAGTTATCGACGACCAGGCTGCCGGTCTCCCGAAACCTCGGAGCCCACTCCTTCGAGATGCCCTTTCCCGCCGAGAACAGCACGAGATCGATGCCCGAAGGCATGCCGTGCTCGAGCGCCTCGCAGGCGATCTCGGTGCCGCGAAACGGGATCTTGACGCCGACAGAGCGTGGCGAGGCGAAGAGCCGAAGGTTCGCGACGGGGAAATCGCGTTGCTCGAGGATCGCAAGCATCTCGCGTCCGACGGCGCCCGTGGCACCGACGATCGCGACGACGGGAGAGTGTGGCAGACGCAACATGCGCGGCGGATCGTAGCGTCCGACCGTCGCGTCCGCCTATGCTGCACACCTATGACGACCGCCACAGCTCCGCTCGCCGCGCCGAAGCATGGATCCGACACCGTCACCGACGGCGTGCGGGTGATCGTGCGACCGGCGTTCGTGCCGTCGCAGTCGTGCGCCGAGCGCCGTCAGTATCTGTTCAGCTACAGCGTCACCATCCGCAACGAGGGCTCGGCCCGCGTGCGCCTGGCCACGCGCCGCTGGCGGATCGTCGACGCCGAGGGCGAAGAGCGCATCGCCGAGGGCGCGGGCGTGGTAGGACAGCACCCGGAACTTGGTCCGGGTGACAGCTTCGAGTATTCGAGCTTCTGTCCGATGACGACGACCTGGGGCACGATGGAAGGCCACTTCGCCTTCGAGCGCGATGGCCAGCCGTTCGAGGTCGCGGTGGGCCGGTTCTATCTGGTGTCGTAGGCGATTGCGGTGGGCGCCGCGAGCGCCTCGCGACCGCAACCGCCCGCAGGCGAGGTCCGCCGAACGGGGGGCGCTGGAGTTGTAGTTCCCGGGTCGTATTCCAGGGTTGTATTCCCCTAGCTCTACTCCCCCGGGTCGTACTCCAACAGCGTTCGTTCCGCAGACCTGCGCCCGCCGGCAATTGGGCCGCGATGCGGTCAGTTGCGCCGCCGCCGCCGCATCAAACCTGCGGCAGCCAGCACCGCGACCGCGCCCGGCGCGGGCACATAGCCCTCGAGCGTGAACGCCATGTCGTACTCATTCATGCCGATCGCCGTGG
This sequence comes from uncultured bacterium, assembly GCA_903918555.1. Classification (GTDB taxonomy): domain Bacteria; phylum Planctomycetota; class Phycisphaerae; order Phycisphaerales; family SM1A02; genus QWPT01. The sequence continues at coordinate 1,781 of CAIXEV010000314.1, forward strand.
TCGAGACCGGGTCGCCGCCGACGCCGAATCCGCCGCCGGGATTATGGAACATCGCGTGCGCGCCGTTTGTCGTGGACGAGGTGTACCAGTACCACTGACCGCTGCTGACTGGGCGCACGACCTGCGCCGAGATCCAGTAGGTGCCGGCGGTGAGCGTCACACCCGTGAAATCGAAGGTCAGGTCTTGATCGACCTGTGTTCCCGAGACGGTGGCAAGCGCCACGCCGGTGAGGTCCGGCGTCGAGAAGATGCGCGCGATGACATCGACATTTCCGGACGAACTTCCCTGGTCCGTGCCATACACACGCAGCGCGGTAAGGTTGTAGGTGTCGCCGATGGTGAAGTCGTCGAAGCAAGAGCTGGTGTACACAGGGTTGTCGGTGAAATCCTGCGAGGTGTAGCCAGTACCGTTCATACTCGGCTGGTCGAGGATGATATCGGCGACGCACGGAACCCCGGCTGCGCACGCGCCAACGACGGCGGTGCAAATCATGTTTCTCATCTTGATCCCCTCCTGTGCGCGGCCGACATGGACGCGCGGGCGACGGTAGGGGCCGCGTGCGAGCGTCGGCAAGCGCGCGGCGCGATCGCGCGCTTGAACAGGGAACGATCCGCGCGAAAGAGTCCGCGTCAGCGATAGCTGAGCACGCGCGGCCACGCGACGAGGTTCGCGTGCTGCTTCACGCTCGCAAGCGTCGCTTCGGCAACCTTGTTCGCGCGCTCGCAGCCGGCCTTGAGGATCTCGAGCACGAGGTCGTCGCGACCCTCGTACTTCGCGCGGCGTTCGCGCATGGGCGCGAGGAGCTCGTTGATCGCGGCCGCGACCTCGAGCTTCACATGGCCGTCGCCGAGGTTGTCGCCCTTCGCGTAGCGCTCCTCGAGCTCGGCGACGCGCGTCTTGTCCTTGATGAAGGTGCGCACATACTGGAAGAGCACATTGTTGATGTCGCCAGGCTCGGTCGGGCTCTGTCGGCCGGTGAAGATCTTCTTGACCTTCTTCTCGACCTCCTTCGCGTCGTCTGCGATGAAGATCGCGTTGTTGAGCGACTTCGACATCTTGTTGACGCCGTCGATCCCCATGAGGCGGCCGACCTCGCCGACCTCGGCGCGCGGAACCGGGAACGCGCCGCCGAGCTTGACATGGTCGTCGTCCTCGGCGTGCTCGTCGACCGAGCAGAAGATCTGGTTGAAGCGTCGCGCGACCTCGCGCGTGAGCTCGAGGTGCGGCACCTGGTCTTCGCCGACGGGCACGCCGACGGGGCGGAACGCGAGGATGTCGGCGGTCTGGCCGACGGCGTAGAGCGGGAAGCCGAAGGAGTAGGTCTCGCCGAGGCCCTTGAGCTCGATCTCGGTCTTGAGCGTCGGGTTGCGCATCACGCGGTTGAACGGCAGCAGCATCGCGAAGAGGAAGGTGAGCTCCGCGATCGCGGGGATCTCGCTCTGCAGGAAGATCGTCGCCTTCTCGGGGTCGATGCCCATCGCAAGGTAGTCGCGCACGATCGCGATCGAGTCGCGCCTGATCTCGTCGCTCTTCGCGAGTCGCGTGGTGTACGCGTGCATGTTCGCGATGATGAAGTAGCAGTCGTGGGTGCGTTGCAGTTCGACGCGGCGCTTGACGCTGCCAACCCAGTGGCCGAGATGCAGGCTTCCGGTTGGCGTGTCGCCGGTAAGAATGCGGGGCTTGTGGGCGATGGCTTCGGCAGTACTCATAGTGTTTCCTCATGCGTGCGGCGCGGGAAGCGCCGATCGCGGGGAGCAGAGGATATCGGCAAAAACAGGCAATTCAGCCGAGGGCGATTGCGACATTCGCAGCATTGAAGAGCGCGTGGAGCAGGATTGGTGCGAGGAGGCCGCCGGTTCGATCACGCAGAATGCCGAGTGCCATGCCGAGGAGAAAGAGCATCGCGAGTCCAGCGACGCGGCCTTCCGGCGCGAGTACCGACCAGTGCATGAGCGTGAAGATCGCAGAAGTGCCCGCGGCCGCCGCAACGCCGCCCAATCCGGCTCGGCGAATGGCGCCTTGGAGAAGTGCGCGGTATCCAATCTCTTCAGCCACGGGCACGAGCACCACGACGTGTGCGAGCGTCAGGGTGGTGAAGAGCAGTTCGCGTCGATCGCGGAGAATGGCCAGTGTTTCGTGCGTAACTTCCGGAACCGGTGGGTTTCCGAGCGCAGTCATGGCAAGGCTGATCACGATTGCAACTCCAGCGACGATGGGTGCAACGAGTAAAAAGCCAACGACCCCTGTGAGAATCGCGCGATCGGCCGACACAGGCAATCGATTTCCAGAAACAAAGAGCTGCGATCGCATCATCAGAAGTGCAGCAATGGCCTGGGTGAGATTGCCAGCGGCTCCGCGGAGAAGCCGCGCATAGTCGATGTCCATCGACGGACTCCCGGCGATGATTGCGTCAGCAACAACAATTCCAAGCGCACCCACGAGATAGAAGCCAATCCACGCAAGCACGCCAATCGCCGTATCGGCGGGGATTCGCCCGGACGCGGCAGCGGGGCACTGAAGCAGTCGGCGGCGCCCAATCACTGTGACTGCCGCCAACGCAGCAGCCATCACCGCTGCTGTTGCTAGCGGATTGGGAGAAGTCGGCGATCCTGACTGCAGCAGGATGCCGGGGATGTCGA
>CAIXEV010000315.1 GCA_903918555.1 uncultured bacterium
GCCGAGGATCTCGCGGAGGTCCGCGTCGTCGATCCCGCCCGCGATGATCGCAGCGACGCCTGCGGCCTGCGCCGCCTTCACCGCGGCCGCGGTCACGCGCGCGCCGCCGACGACGACCATGCCCTTCATGTCCGCCTTGATCAGCGCAGCATCGAGCGGCTGGTCGTGACGGCTGCAGGCCAGGCGGATCGCGCCGACCGTCTCGCCGCCCACGCCGAAGATTCCCTGGACAAACGCGGCGTCGGCCTCGACAAGCGCGCCTTCGCCCGCGAAGACCTCGGTGACTCGTCCGTCGATGTACGCCTTCACCTCGACGGGAATCGGCGCGCCGCGCAGGATCATCTGGCCGGTCGTCGTGCTGATCGACTCGACCGTGCCCGCGGCAGGCGACGCGACTTCCTTCTTGCCGAGGCCGAAGATGCCCTTCGAGCGCGCGAGCGTCTGCCCCGCGGTGACGGCGTCGCCCTGCTTCACGAGCATGAGCGACGCGAGGTCGCCCGCGGGCACGCCGAGCTGCGATGCCACGGCGACGGGCGTGACCTCGCCTTCGATGAAGGTCCGTGCGACCACATCGCGCGCCTTCACCGTGTCACCGGTCTTGACGAGCAACTCGCCATGCACCGGAAGCTGACGGCGCGCACGGTAGGTCGTGCGGGCGGAAACCTTGAGTCCAGGCGTATATGCCTTCGCCATGGATGGAGAAAGTAGCAGATGCGCGGTCGCAACGGTTCACGACTGCGACCAAGCCGACAGCAGGATCGCAAGGTCGGGTGAACCGACCGTTCCGCTGCCGTCGAGATCCGCCACCGAGCCGCTCGTCCCCCACGCCGACAGGAGGATCGCGAGGTCGGTCGAGCCGATCGTGCCGTCGCCGTCGAGATCGGCGACATCGCGGCGCAGGAGACCGAACTGGGATTCGCCGGCGAACACCGCGGTCACGCCGTAGGTCGCGCCCGGTGCGGCCGTCTGCCCCACCGTGCTGCCCGCGATGATGCGGAACAACTGTCCATCGGCACGAAGCACGAGGAAGCCGTTGCGCGCGGCGGCGATGTCGATCGCGGGGTACGCCTCGCTCGGAATCGTGATGGTCGTCGCGGACGAGTCGCGGTTGATCTCCATTCCATCGGAACGCAAGACCAGCCTTCGGAAGCCGAAGCTGAACGAGTCGCCCGCAGCTCCGATCGCGACCTTCGACCATGATCCCACTGCAGGCGGGGCCACACTCTGCGTGGTGCCACCGGAGGACCATGTGCGCACCGTGCCATCGAGCGCGATCGCGGCGCTCGAGTAGCTTCCCGCCGCCAGCGAATGGACGGCTCCGAGCGTGCTCGGGATCGACGACGCGCCCGGCGAACCCCAGCCGGTGACGGTGCCGTTTGGCCGACGCGCGACCACATGCGTGCGCCCCGCCGCGATCTCGACGACCGGCCCGAGCGTCGACGGAACGCTGCATTGACCAAGGCCGTTGTCGCCAAAGCACACGACCTGCCCGGCCGTCGTCAGGACGGCCGTGAAGTTGAGCCCACAATACGCCGCGCTCACGGAACCGAGATTCGCCGGCACCGTGGACTGTCCGTACAGATTGCCGCCGATCATCGTGAGAGCGCCGCCCGTGCCAACGATCGCCGCGTGACCAAGGCCAAACGACATCGACCGGATCGGACCGACATCGCTCGGCGTCTGCGTCTGCCAGCCGACGGCGTCGCCCCATGCGACGACGGTGCCATCGGTGCGCAACGCGACCGTGTGGTTGGCACCGCAGTCGATCGCAACGGAAAGACCGAGATTCGGCGGCAGATTCAGCTGTCCTTCGATGTTCGCGCCCCAGCAGCGAATGGTGCCGTCGGCGCGCAACGCCACCGAGTGCTTTGCGCCGCCGCTCAGCTGCGTGACGGCGCCGAGCTTTGCGGGAATCGTGCACTGCCCGAACGCATCGAGCCCCCAGCCAACCACCGCGCCGTTCGCCCGACGCGCGAGGTTGTGATACATGCCCGCGGTCGCGATCGTGACGGCGCCCGCGAAGGGCGGCGCGCTGCTCTGTCCGTAGGTGTTCGAGCCCCAGCAGCGGACGGTGCCATCGGCGCGCACCGCGAGCGAATGCACATCGCCGGCGGAGATCGAGCGTGCGCCGCTAAGCACATCGGGAGGCACCGAGGCCTGTCCCTGGCTGTTCGAGCCGAACGCGCGCAGCGTGCCCGCGTTGGTGATGACGAGCACATGCGATCCACCGGCAGCGACCTGGCTGACGGGACCGAGATCAGGCGGAACCGTGATCGATGGCGCGATGCCGCCGCCCCACACGCGCAGCGTGCCGTCGGTCGTGAGGCCCGCGACGAAGGTCGCGCCGACCTCGATCCGCGCGAGGCGGCGAATATCGAACGGCACATTCACCTGCCCGAGATTGTTCACGCCCACCTGCGCGAACGACCCATCGGCGCGACGGATCGCAGTGTGGTTGCCGCCCGCCGAAACCTGCACGGCGTCGCGGAAACCTTCGCGCGGATCGACGAATCCGTTCTCTCCCCACGCAACCGCCACGACGCCGTCGCCGGCGGCGGCTGGCGCCACGGCAGCGAGGGCGACGAAGATCGGCAGAACTCGGAGCATCCAGCCGAATCTACGCGAATCCATCCGCGCCACTCGCCGCACGACTCGTCAAGCGATCAGTTTCGATTGGACACTTGGAAGCACGCCGTCGGCGAAGCCGAATACGCATCGTTTCACGACGCGCTCTCCCACACCTTCGCCCAGCGCGCCACCGCGGCGCGGCGGTCGGCGGGGTTCTCGGGCAGCGTCAGCGGGCGGCCGCGCGCGTCGAACAGGATGCCGACGGTGCCGCCCTTCACGCGGCGCGTGACGGGCTTGCCGGCGCCGGCGCCGAAATCGAAGTCCTTCGCGGGCTCGACCGTGACCTCGACCTCTTGGTCAGGCCCGACGCGCACGAGCGCGACATCGCCGCAGGCGAGCTCGCCCGACGCGCTCACCGCGCCCGACACGCGGTACGAGAAGCACTTCTTACCCCACTTGCCTTCGCCCTTCGCGGCGACCGACCAGCCGAGGCGCACGAGGCAGTCGCGCTCGAAGACCTCCATCGCCGCCTGCGGGTGGACACTCGCGAGCACGCCAAGGTGCGGCATCATAAAGATCGAGTCCTTCGCAAGCTGCGTGAAGCCCTGCGGCTCGAAGCTGTCGACGAGCATCGCGGCCGTCTGCTCCATCTTCGGCGCGTGGCTCAGGACGCCGCCCGACGCGACGAGGAGGTCGAGCCGCATGTCGTCGACGATCGTCTGTCCGCCGGCCTGCTGGCTGAAGAGGTCGCCGACGGTGCGCTGCTGCTGCACGCCCTTCAGCGTCGTCGCGAACTCCTTGTGCTGCACATACGCAAGCCGCAGCGCCTCGCGCGC
>CAIXEV010000316.1 GCA_903918555.1 uncultured bacterium
GGCGTGCACATCCTTGAGGATCTTCACGGCCTCGTTCGCGGCGGAGTCGCTCTCGAGCACCTTGCGGCGGAAGATCATGCGGGTCGTCTCGATCTTCTTGGCGAGACGGATCTCCTCTTCGCGGGTGAGCAGTGGGATCGTGCCCATCTGCGTGAGGTACATGCGGATCGGGTCGTCGATGCGCTTCGAGCCCTGCTCGGCGAGCGCCTTCTCGACGGCCGCCTGCATCTCGCTGTCGTCGAGGATGTCCTCCTCGACATCGAAGTCGTCGGGCTCGGGCCCTTCTTCCTCGCTGCGGCCTTCGCCTTCGGCGGCCTTCTTCTTGCGCTTGCTCTTCTTGATCTCGAGCTCGGCGGCCGCGAGCGCCGCGGCCGAAGGCTGCGCTGGCCCGGCATGCGCCACGCCATCGGCGCGCGCGCCCTTCTTCGGGTCGTCGCGCTGGAACTTCAGGTTGGTCTGAAGTGGCGCGTCGAAGCAGACATAGTTGTTGCGACGGACCTCGACCTCGTCGACCATCTCGATCGAGTGCTCGCCCATGAAGACAAGCAGCTCGTCGATCTTCTCGGGATCGACGAACTCGTCGGGGAGGCAGGTGTTCAGTTCCTCGTAGCTGATCCAGCGACGAGTGATGCCTTGCTCGACGAGCTGGCGAAGAACAGGCGAGGCGGTTTCAAGTGACTCGAGTGACATGCTCACGGGTTGCTGCTCCGTCCTGGATCCGCCTCGGGCCCTCGAGGCCGTTGGCGGAAAAGTGCTTTGGCGGCAGTGGCGTCGTGACCGCGCTCGCGAAGACGAGCAAGACGGGCGAACGCACTGCTGAGTTCTGGATTGTTTGGATCAACCGCAGCTGTTTCGGCGGACCCCGCCGTCTCGTCGCTTGTGTTCTGCGTCGAAACGGCTGTGCGTCCGTCGTGCTGCGCGGATGTGTCTTCTGCTGCGTTCCGGGGAAACCTTTCTTCTGAACTGTCGACACGCGTTCCCGGAAACGCGTTTGCCCGAAACCGCTCGCGGCGTGCAAGCGACTCGAGATCATTCCAACTGACCAACACCTCTTCAGCCACCGACCGGCTCTCGCCACCCATCCCAGCCTGCATGGACGCAGCGCGTAGGACTTCGGTGCCGAAGATGTAAAGGTCGGATGCTAGGCGCTTTATGGTGGGATCGGCTAGTTCACCGAGGAGACCATCAAAAGAAAGTGCGCGACCCTCTTCGGCGGCGTCTCGGATCGCCGCAAAGATTGCCGAGTGCTCGGAGTCTGCGAACTCCTCGGGCGAAACGGCCTCTGAGAGCGGGAGAGTTCCCGCACCGCCCACATCGACCGCGATGGCTGCTGCGGCGGGGTCCACGCAGAGAAGACCGAGAAGTCGTCGCTCGGCGGTCAGTCTGGCCCGCTGGCGGGCGGCGCTGCCCGGAAGCGGGGAGACCTCGACGATCGACTTCCGTTCCGTTGGCGCGGAGCCTTCGGCGCCGTCGCCGGCGGGGCCCGCGCCCCGAGGACGCAGCGACTTGGCGAGTCGGTCGAGGTCGGCGGTGGGGACGCCGAAGAGCTCGGACATCGTCTGCACCACGAGCTGGCGACGCAGTCCGTTCATGGCGTTGAGACCAAGATCGACGAACTTCGCGACCGTCTGCTCGATGGCCGTCTGGCGCGCCGAGAGCCCTCGGCCCTCGAACTGCCTTCGGATGCGCGACGCCATGAACGGCAGCGCGTCGGTCGAGCGCCTCAGCGCCTCCTCGAACCGCGCGGATCCGCCCTCGCTTCGCAGCAGGTCGTCCGGGTCGAGGTTGTCGGGAAGCACGCAGATCTTGATGTCGATCGACTCGGAGAAGAAGACCTCGAGCGCGCGGTCGGCCGCCTTCTGGCCTGCCTCGTCGCCGTCGAACAGGAGCACGACCGTGTCGGCCATGCGACGCAGCACGCGCGCATGCTCGCGGGTGAGCGCGGTGCCGAGCGTCGCGACGGCGTTGGTGAACCCTGCGCGGTGGCAGGCGATCACATCGGTGTAGCCTTCGGTGATGATCGCCTGCTTGCGCTCGACGATCGCGCGCTTGGCGCGGTGGATGCCGTAGAGCGCGCGCGACTTGTGGAAGACGGGCGACTCCGGGCTGTTCAGGTACTTCGGCTCCTGGTCAGGGTCGAGCTTCCGGCCGCCGAAGGCGATCGGGCGCCCGAGCTCGTCGCAGATCGGGAACACGAGTCGCTCGCGGAGGAGGTCGATGTGGCCGCCGCCCGAGCGGGCAGGGCGGATCACGCCGGCCTGGACAAACGCCTCGAAGGGCGGGTAGTCGCTGCCAGCGGCACGGATCGCCTTGTGGATCCCATCGACGAGCGCATCGCTTCGCGCAGGGGCGGCGCCGATGCTGAAGCCGTCGACGATCTCGGGCTCAAACCCGCGCCGCTCGACTTCGGTCCGCGCCTTCGCGCCCTTCTCGGAGTCGGCGTAGACGCGACGATAGAACTTCTCCGCGAGCGCGTTCGCCCGCAGGACATCGTCGCGCGTCGGCTCGCCGTCGCGCCGCGGCCGCGCCGGCTGGAACGGCGTCAGCTCGATCCCGGCCTTGGCGGCGAGGAACTTCAGCGCCTCGATGAACTCCATCCGGTGGTAGTTCATCACGAAGTCGATCGCGTTTCCCGCGGCGCCGCACGCGAAGCACTTGTAGAAGCCGCTGCCGCCGAAGCCGGACTTGTGGGTCACGACCGCCATCGACGGAGCGCGATCCTCGTGGAACGGGCAGAGCCCGACATGCTCGCGACCCTTCGGACGCAACGCGATCGCCTCGCCGATGACGGACAGGATGTCCGTCGCGGCGAGCACTCGGTCGCGGTCTGAAGTGGTGCTGGGGTTCGACACGAAGCTTGCTCGGGACTCTTCTCTGGACTTTTCTCTGGACTCTTCTCTGGACTCTTCTCTAGACGACTGGATCGGCCTGGCGGACTTTCAGATCGGAATTCATCCGTCGGAACTGATTCACTCTTCGCGTTCCTCGCGTTCCTCGCGCTCCTCGCAGCAGCGACAACCAAACCTGCCCACGCCCCGATGGGTTGTGGGGTGAGAATGAACCACCACCCGCAGCGAGCTGCGATTTGAGGCATTTCCCACACGCGGCGGGTTCGAGCGAACAACCCCGTCCGAATCCGATCGCATGTCATGACGACAGACGCTCGGGTCTCGGCGGCTTGCTCGGATCCATACGAAAAGGATTCCGCGCGGATTCCGCGAACTGCGTGGATCCCCGGCGATGATCGATCTCGATCGACGACGGAGAGCTTGGATGAAGGAAGGTCGGAGTGTTTGTCCGGCCCGACGATGCGGCGCGACGGACGGGGGTGTCCTTCCGAGGCGAAACATAGCCCCGATCGCAGCAAGGTCAAAGCGGCAGGACGGATTCCGTTTGTTTTTTGCTTGCATGTTTCGCGCGCGGTTGATCACGCGGCTTGTTGCTGCAAAAAGCAACTCGACCCGACAAAGTCGGGCCGAGCGATTTGCTTCTTGAAGAACCGAGTGTCTGACGCAGCGGCGCCCAAGCGCCACGCGATCAGACGGGCTCGCCGTTCTTGATGCGGCGCGTGTAGGCGAACTTGCGCTTCACGGGCTTGATGACCAGACCCTGGCGAATCGCGCGGACCGAAGCCTTCACGCGAGTCGGGGTGCCTTCGACGACGGTCGTGACATCCTGGAGGTTCGGCTTGAAGGTGCGCTTCTTGCGGGAGGTCGTCTTGATGCCGACGCCGCCAAGGTACTTCGCCTTGCCGCGATACTTGCAGACCCAGCCTGAGGAAGTGGACGCACCGGAGAAGTGGCAGACGCGTGGCATGGTGGAGCTCTTTCGAATCAAACGCCAAAATGAGGCGAGTCGAGAATCATAGCGATCCGGCGGCTTTGCGCAAGCGATCTGCCCGAATGGGGAGATCCCTTTGGAGCAGGCCGGCGGCGCGAAGCACGCCGCATATCCCGATGATGTCGGAATCCCCGAAGCAGGCGGCCTCGTGGCTATCGGCGTCGAGGACGCCCCAAAGGTTGCCGTTCCGATAAACAGGCACGACGAGTTCCGACCGATCGCGCGGATCGCAGGCGATGTAACCGGCGCCAAGGAGGCCGACATCCTCGACCAGGCGGACCGACTCCTCGAGGAAGCCCTGCCCGCAGACGCCATGGAAACCGATGGGCGAGCAGGCAGGCTTGTCGCGGCGGGCCGCGAGCAGCATCTCGCCGTCCGATCCCGCGATCGCGGCGGGTCGATCGGGATTCTCGACATAGAACCCGATCCAACTGATGCCGCGCGGGTGAAGCGCGGTCCAGAGGGCGTCCGTCAGCGGCTGCAGGCGCCGCTCCGGGGTCGGGTGTTCGATCGCAATCCGCAGGGCATCCTTGCGGAGGGCCTCGTAGACCGCCGCATCGCCGGCACCTCGTCGAAGGCGGTCGCTCTGCATCGCGCTCGATCCTACATCAGGGTTGCGCCGGGTCAACCGATGCGACGGCGAAGTTCACGCAGACTCTCGCCCGACATGGCGAACGAGCTGGACGATCGGCGTCTTCTGCTCGATGGCGGCCGAATCGATCGTGTAGACCGCGTCGCGGTTGTCGAGCTCGGGCAGGTGATACATGTGCGGCACCATGATCTCGTCGATCACGGCACGCAGCGCGCGGGCGCCGGTCTCGCGGGCGAGCGCGCGGTCGGCGATGAGCTCGAGCGCGTCGCGCGTGAACTCGAGGCGCGCGCCTTCGAGGCCGAACAGGTACTGGTACTGACGCACGATCGCGTTCTTCGGCTCGGTGAGGATCGAGATCATCGCGGCGCGGTCAAGCGGCATGAGCGGCGTGATGATCGGGAGGCGGCCGACAAGCTCGGGGATGAGGCCGAACTCGAGGACATCCTCGGGGAGGACCTGCGACAGCACGGCGCGCAGCGACTCGTCGCGGGTGCGCGGGCCGGTGTCCTCGTGGTTGAAGCCGATGCGGCGCTTGCCGAGACGCTTGCGGACGATGTCGTCGAGGCCGACGAACGATCCGCCGCAGACGAACAGGATGTGGGTCGTGTCCATCTGGATGTACTGCTGCTCGGGGTGCTTGCGGCCTCCCTGCGGCGGCACATTGGCCACGGTTCCCTCGAGCATCTTGAGAAGCGACTGCTGCACGCCTTCGCCCGACACATCGCGGGTGATCGAGACATTCTGCGAGGTCTTGCCGATCTTGTCGATCTCGTCGATGTAGAGCACGCCTCGCTGGGCCGCCTCGATGTCGAAGTCGGCCGCGTTAA
>CAIXEV010000317.1 GCA_903918555.1 uncultured bacterium
CATGCGGCGATCGCCTCAAGCGGCATCGGATCGATGCGGATCGGGACGAGGATAGCGCGTGCCGACCGGCCGCGCCGCCGCCCGGTTCGGGAAGAATCCCGCCGAACGCTCGATTCACCACGCCGCGAGCAGCTGCGCGAGATCCTGCGGGCCCACGGCGCAGTCGCCGTTCAGGTCCGCGACGCAGGCGTCGCAGCTGGCGCACGGGCCCCACGCCGACAGCATGATCGCGAGATCCTGCGCGTTCACGGCGCCGTCGCCGTTGAGGTCCTCGGGGATCGGCGGCGCAAGCAGCGCGAACGACGCCGCTGCGTCGATGCGGCCGAGGCCGTAGAAGTCGTCGCGCCCCGGCGTGCCGAGGTCGACGGCGCCCTGCTCGATCAGCGCGCGCACCTCGAGATGCGTGAGCGTCGGCTGCGCGCTCCAGAGCAGCGCCGCGAGGCCCGTGACATGGGGCACCGACATGCTCGTGCCCGACTTGTAGGTGTAGCTGCTCGACGGCCCGAGCGACCAGACATTCACGCCCGGCGCGCTCACATCGGTCTCGGGCCGAAGTTCGAGAACGTCGCGCGCAGGTCGCGGTTGTCGGTCGCGGCGACCGCGATCGTCTGGCTCCAGCGCGCGGGCGCGGCGATGTTGCCGTTGCCGTTGTTGCCCGTGGCGGCGCACATGACGGCGCCCTGCGCATGCGCGTAGATGACCGCGTCGCGCAGCGGCGTACCGCCGAGATAGAACTGGAGGCTCATGTTGACCAGGTTCGCGCCCTGGTCGGCCGCCCAGATCAGTCCCGTCGCGACATTCGCCTCGAAGCCGCTGCAGCCGTTCACGATGACCACGGGCAGGAGCTTCGCGTTCCAGGTCATGCCCGTGATGCCGACGCCGTCGTTGCCCGCCGCCGCGAGGATCCCCGAGACATGCGTGCCGTGGCCGCTGCATTCGTCGATTGTGATCGTGGTGCCGTCGGGCACATTGATGCCGGGCAGGATGCGGCCCGCAAGCTGCGGATGCGGGTCGATCCCCGAGTCGAGCACGGCGATCACGAGGTTCGGGTCGCCGTGCGTCACATCCCACGCGCTCGCCACCCTCACATCGGCGCCGGGCGTGCCCGTCGCGCCGAGCACCGACTGGCCGGTGTTCAGCATGTTCCACTGGAGGTTGAACGAAGGATCGTTCGGCACTTCCGCGAGTCCGCCCTGCCCGTCGAACTCGACGCGCGCGATCGGCCCACCGCGCTTGGCGAGCGCCGAGAGCGCGGCGTGCGCCTTGAGCGCATCGGCGCCGGGCGCAAGCTCGACGCGGTGCCAGCGGTCGAGGCCGAGCTTGCTCGCGAGCGCCGCGTCCTTCGCGGGCGCGATGAGAAGCGGCTTGCTCGATGCGATGCGCGCCGCGGCGAACGCCGCGCGCGAGTCGCGCTCGACGCGCGCGAGCTTCGGCGAGCGCAGGACGATCTCGCCCTTCGCGTTCGCGGCGATGGAGACGCCCGGCGCGAGCTGCACCATCAGGTGGCCCGCCGCGCAATCGATGCCGTTCACCTGGATCGGCGCCGGGTCGTCGACGATGAGCGGCGGCGCGACCTGCCCGTGCGCGGGCACGGCCACCGAGGCCGCCGCGAGCGACGCGGCGGCAAGCCACAGTCGCAGAGCCCGAGCGGTCGTCTGCGGAGGTGCGCTGATCTGGTGGTTCATGGAGGCGACGAAGGGGGCGACGAAGGGGGCGACGAAAGGGACGACACGAGGGCCGACACGGCGGATCTGGGACGCTCTCGATGAGCAGCGTTTGGATTGGAGCCTACAACGCGATTCGGCGGCTGCCGCTGGTTAGTTCCACGAATTTCCGCCCTCTGGGCGGGAAATACAGGTTGTCGCGTCTGCGCATGCGGGATGCGGCATGCTGCGGGTATAGTCCGACCCTTCGCGCCGCCGCCGTTGGCGGACCCCGGCCAAGAGGCCGTCCGATCACCAAGCACCTTCCACGCGCCTGAAATCACGCCATGAGCAACCACCGCCATCTGTTCACCTCCGAAAGCGTCTCGATGGGTCACCCCGACAAGGTTTCGGATGCGATCTCGGACGCCGTGCTCGACCTCATCCTCGATCACGATGCGTGGGGCCGTTGCGCGTGCGAGACGCTGGTGACGACCGCGCAGGCCGTGGTCGCGGGCGAGATCAAGTTCGCGCACAACCCGAAGAAGAAGTTCGATGTCCAGCAGACCGTCCGCGACACGATCCTGAAGATCGGCTACGACGACGCGGCGATGGGCTTCGACGGCAACGGCTGCGGCGTGCTCAACCTCCTGCACGAGCAGTCGGCCGACATCGCGCGCGGCGTCGTCCGCAAGGCGAAGAAGGCCCAGGGCGCGGGCGACCAGGGCATGATGTTCGGCTTCGCGTGCGATGAGACCGACCGTCTCATGCCGCTCCCGATCAACCTCTCGCACCGCCTCGTCGAGCGTCAGGCCGAAGTGCGCCGCAAGGGCATCGTCTCGGGCATCCGCCCCGACGCGAAGAGCCAGGTCACCATCGAGTACGACGGCCTCGACCCGAAGAAGGTCGACGCGGTCGTGCTCTCGACGCAGCACGCCCCCGAGTGGAACGGCGAGAAGAAGCAGGCCGAGCTCAAGCGCGCCGTCACCGACGCGATCATCAAGCCGGTGCTCGGCAAGTGGTGGCACGACGGCGTGAAGGTCTTCGTCAACCCGACCGGACAGTTCGAGATCGGCGGCCCGCACGGCGACTGCGGCCTCACCGGCCGCAAGATCATCGTCGACACCTACGGCGGCCGCGGCCGTCACGGCGGCGGCGCGTTCAGCGGCAAGGACCCGTCGAAGGTCGACC
>CAIXEV010000318.1 GCA_903918555.1 uncultured bacterium
AGGACAAGGAGGTCGAGGCGCTCAAGGCCGGCGACCCCGCGCCCGAACTCGCGCTGCCGAAGCTCGGCGGCGGCGACTGGAACCTCACCGCCGCGCGCCCAAAGCCCGTCGTCGTCGACTTCTTCGCGACCTGGTGCGGGCCTTGCCGCGCGGCGATGCCCGAACTGGCGCGGCTGCAGAAGGAGTTTGCGGGGCGCGCGGTCGTGATGCTCGTCAACTCGGCCGAGCAGGGGAGCCGCGAGGACCGCGAGAAGCGGATCAAGGAACTGCTCGACCCGTTCGCGGCCAAGGGCGAGCCGCTTGAGTGCGTGCTCGACCTCGACTCGATGGCCGGCCGCCGCTGGCTGGTGCGCGCGTTTCCGACGACCTTCCTGATCGCCCCCGACGGGCGCATCGCGGGGGTTTGGATTGGTGCATCGCCCGCAAGCCAGCGCGAACTGCGTGCGAAGCTCGAGGAGCTTTGCGCGAAGGCGGAGGGGGGCGCAGGACCTGCCGACGCGCCCAAGCCCGCTGAAGCGACCAAGCCTGCCGACGCGACCAAGCCTGCCGACGAGAAGCCCTGAGCGCGCCTGATCGGCCGCGGACGCTATATCTTCCCTCACATGAGCGACTCCGCGCGGGCTGCGTCTACCCAATCCGCGACCCTTCCGCTCCTCGAGCGTGGCGATGCCCTCGATGCGATGCGTCTTCGTCTCTCGCGCGTGCTGCGCGGCGTGACGAACGCCGACATCCGCTTCGGTCGTCACGACCGCATGCTCTACGCGACCGACGCGAGCATCTACCAGGTCGAGCCGATCGGCGTGGTCGTCCCGCACACGGTCGCCGATGGCGCGAGCGCGATGCGCTACCTCTGCGCGCAGGGCATCCCCGTGCTGCCGCGCGGTTCCGGCACGGCGCTCGCGGGACAGAGCGTCAACCACGCGGTCATCGTCGATTTCTCGCAGCACTGCCGCGCGATCCTCTCGATCGACCCCGAGCGCAGCCGCGCCGTCGTCGAGCCGGGCGTGACGCTCGACCAGCTGAACGAGGCGCTTTCGCCGCACGGGCTGATGTTCGGCCCCGATGTCGCCACGAGCTCGCACGCGACGCTCGGCGGCATGATCGGCAAAAACTCGGCGGGCGCGCACTCGATCCTCTACGGACTCACCGTCGAGAGCCTCGTGTCGCTCGATGTGATCCTGGCCGACGGTTCGGTGCACCGGTTCGAGGAGGGAAGCTGCGACCGCGAGCCTGCCCAGCGCGCGATCGCCGACGCGATCGCCGCGATCGTGCGGCCGATCACGGGCGAGATCAAGGCGCGGTTCCCCAGGATCCTGCGCCATGTCGACGGCTATTCGCTCGACATCTTCCTCGACCAGCTCGAGCGCTCGACGCCGGGGACCTACGACAAGGTCAACCTCGCGCACCTCGTCTGCGGCGGCGAGGGAACGCTCGCGGCCACGCTGCGCGCCGAGGTGTCGCTCGTTCCGAAGCCGAAGGAGCGGGGGCTCGCGATCATCGGCTTCGCAAGCGTGCGCGAGTCGCTTGCGAACCTGAAGGCGATCCTCGCCACGAAGCCGGCCGCGGTCGAGCTTGTCGACGATGTGGTGATCGATGTCGCGCTGCGCAACACCGAGTACCGCCAGTATGTCGAGCTGATGCCGAAGCCGGCGTCGGGCCCGCTCGGCGCCGTCCTCTATGTCGAGTACTTCGCCGATCGCGCCGACGAGCTGCCCGCGCGCTTCGATGCGCTGCGCGCGGCGCTTCCGGGCGCCGCGATGTCGACCTACACCGGCGCGGCCGAGCGCCTCAAGGCGTGGAAGCTGCGCAAGGCGGGCGAGCCGCTCCTGCACGGCGTGCCGGGCGTGCGCAAGCCGTTCACCTTCGTCGAGGACACGGCGGTCGACCCCGCGAAACTGCCCGATTTCGTCGAGGATTTCCGCGCGATCGTGACCAAGCACGGCACCACGGCCGCGTACTACGCGCACGCGTCGGTCGGCTGCCTGCACATCCGCCCGCTCGTCGCGATCCATGATCCGAAGGACCGCGCCGTGATGGTCGGAATCGCGAAGGACATCGCGCAGCTCGTGGCCCGCTACGGCGGCGCGCTCTCGGGCGAGCATGGTGACGGCCGCGTGCGCTCGCCGCTTCTCGGCGAGTACTTCGGCGAGACGATCTGCGATGCGCTGCGCGCGGTGAAGGCCGTGTTCGACCCGCGCGGCCTCCTGAACCCGGGCAACATCGTCGACACGGGGCCGGCGGAGAAGCTCATCGAGAACCTCCGCGTCGCGCCAGGCGGGCATGATCTCCACCCGGAGCCGGCGACGACCTTCTTCCGCTACGACCGCGAGGATGGCTTCGAGCACGCGGTCGAGAGCTGCAACGGCGCCGGCCTCTGCCGCCGCATGTCGGGCGGCACCAGCATGTGCCCGTCGTACCGCGTGCTGAAGGACGAGCGCCACGCGACGCGCGGCCGCGGCAACGCGCTGCGCCTCGCGGTGACGGGGCAGCTGGCGAAGGACCGCTGGAACGACCCCGAGACGATCGAGACGCTCGACCTCTGCCTCTCGTGCAAGGCGTGCAAGACCGAGTGCCCGTCGAATGTCGACATCTCGAAGCTGTAGGCCGAGTACACCGCGCAGCGCTACGCGCGCGAGGGTGCGCCGCTGTCGGCGCGCGTGTTCGGCCATGTGCGCCGGCTCAACGCGCTCGGGTCGCGCTTCCACGCGATCGCGAACATCGTGAACGCCACGCCGATCGCGAAGGCGCTCGCGCACGCGGTGCTTGGCGTCGACCCGCGGCGGTCGATCCCGGCGTTCGGCGCGTCGCTCTTCGATTGGTTCCGCAAGCGCGAGCCCGTGGCGGCGACGCGCACGGTCATCCTCTTCGGCGACTGTTTCTCCGCGTACAACGAGCCAGGCGTCGGGCAGTCGGCGGTGCGGCTCCTCGAGGCGTTCGGCTACCGCGTGATCCTCAGCGATGTCGGCTGCTGCGGGCGAAGCCTGATCTCGACCGGGTTGCTCGCGGAGGCGCGCGGCGAGATCGCGCGCGCGTCCGAAGCGCTCACGGAGCTGCTCGCGACCACGCGCGCCGACGCCGTGCTCGTGCTCGAGCCGAGCTGCGCGAGCGCGATCCGCGACGATTGGCTCGAGCTGCTGCCCGAAGGCACGGGCGCAGAGGCGCGCAGCGCGCGCGAGTCGCTCGCGCGCAAGACCTTTCTCGTCGAGGAGTTCCTCGACGCGTCGTGGGACGCGCATCCGCGCCGGCCGGAGATTCCGAAGCAGCACGACAAGATCGTGCTGCACGGGCACTGCCATCAGAAGGCGCTGTGGACGAGCGAGAGCTCGGGGCGGTTCCTGCGGCGCATCTTCGGCAAGGACCTTTCCGTGCTCGACACGGGCTGCTGCGGCATGGCGGGCAGCTTCGGCTATGTCGACCGCCGCTACGACCTCTCGATGGCGATCGGCGAGGAGCGGCTGTTCCCGGCGGTGCGCGCGGCGTCCGACGCGGTCGTGTGCGCGCCGGGCACCAGTTGCCGCCATCAGATCCACGACGGAACAGGCCGCGAGGCGTTGCACCCCGTGGACCTCGCTGCGCGCGCCCTCGGGCTTTGATGCGGCGATTTGCTAGAATCGCGGCATGTCCGGTGCGACCCAGCCAACGATCGACGAAAGCGCGCTCTCCGACCTGTCGAACGCGAGGATCCTCCTCGTCGACGACAACCAGCAGAACCTCGAGCTGATGCAGGCGTACCTCGAGTCGCTGCCGTGCCGGCTCACGACCGCGCGCGATGGCCTCGAGGCGATCGACGCGATCCACCGCGAGAAGCCCGACCTCATCCTCCTCGATGTCATGATGCCGAAGATGTCGGGCTTCGAGGTCTGCCGCAAGCTGAAGGCCGATCCGGCCACCCGCGACATCGTCGTCATCATGGTGACGGCGCTCCACGAGGTGGGGGACCACGAGCGCGCGGTCGAGAGCGGCACCGACGACTTCCTCACGAAGCCCGTGAACAAACTCGAGCTGCTCACGCGCGTCCGCAGCCTCCTGAAGATGGCGCTCCTCAAGCGCAAGCTCTCCGAGCTCCTCTCGGGTCGATAAGCGCGGGCGCGCTCGACTTTCAAGCATTTCGGGCGAGTTGCCGATCTTGGCTGCACGGAGACCTCACCGTGGCAGACAAGTACCGACTCATCGACGCGATCCGCGAGATCAACCCGACCGCAGCCGTTGACTGGCTCGCCCGGTTCACCGAGGTCGAGCTGCGCGACTACTACGACCGGTTGATGAGCCTGATGCACCCGGAGTCCGGCGCACGCTGGATGCGCCGCGGCGAGGCCGCCGCGATCTTCGTGCGCGAAGTGGTGTGAGGCGTGTTTGAGCGGTCGCGGCTGCGGCCGCTCCCCAGCGCGTGAGACGACGGGACCGCCGCGCGTTGCGCGGCGCGCTGTCGACGCTCGAATGGTTCTGCTAGCACTGCTTGCTTCGCAAGCATGTGGCACCCGCCGGCCAAGGGCCGGCGGCGTCTTGTGACGATTCGGCACCG
>CAIXEV010000319.1 GCA_903918555.1 uncultured bacterium
CTGTTGCGAATCGGCGCTTGAAGAATCACCCGAGCGGTGCGGTGGAGTCAACGCAACGACGCGCTACGAACCAAACCGCTTGGATTCACTCAGACCCGTGCTACTCTCCCGCCATGGCGGCGTTCGCACGAATCTCGATCGATCCTGCGGTTCGCTTCGGCAAGCCGCGCCTCAAGGACACGCGCATCACGCGCGGCGAGCCGCGCGGACACCCCCTTGCGCCGCTCGACCCACAGAACAATCGACTTCGCAGAGGAAGTTGATTTCCGCAGGCAACAGGAAACGCGATCGACGACAAGCGTCGATGCAGCGCAGAATCGCAACCTTAGCGGCGACGACGCCCAGCGAGCAGGCCCCCGACCGCCAAGAGCGCAGCGGCGCCTGGCGCGGGCACAACGACCACGTTGTCGAGGATCGCGTCGAAGCTTGCCGTCCCGATCGAGACATCGGTGAAGCGCAGCGTGGTGGACGCGTCCGTCGCGGTGAACGCGAACTGATACGAGTTCCACACCGCGGCCCCTTCGCTGCCGGTGGAGTCGCTGACCAGCTGGTCGAGCACGACCGCCCCGCCGCTGATGACCTCGACCTGCAGAGAAGCCGTGCCGTCGCCGAAGGCCCACTTGCCGAAGGCGAACGACAGGTCGTATTGCTGGCCGACGACGGTCGTGAAGCTCTGCGTGAGCACGCCGTTGGGAGTGCTGTCGCCGCTGTTGAAGTTGATGGCCCAGAAGCCATCGCTCGCGGTGAAGGGGTACGGCGACTTGTCCGTGCGCACCGCATTTCCGACGATGTTCCAATCGGCAGCGCTCAGCACATCTTCGAAACTGCCGTTCTGCACGAGATTCGCCGAGGCGGGCGCTGCGGCGCAGGCCACGGCGAGAGAAGCGAGCAGCAAGGACACCTTGTCAAAGTTCAGGCTCATGGAAAACCTTTCATAACGCGAGAGACGCCTCCGCGGATCCGAACACAAAGCGCCACGCGTCCACAGGGCGAGTGACGGTTTCGGAATTTAACCCAGAACCCCGGACCCACAAACCAGAGTGCACGAATCGCGCGAACAAACCTCGCATTCCTCATGATGCCGTGAAAGTCCTCCTCGATTATCGGGTGATTCTCTCGCGCGAGACACCGTGGGCGCGATCGCTGTCACCCGAAAGCCTGATTTCTCGCGCAGGCTGCCGAGGACGAGCAAGTCCGAGCGGGTGCCGCTCGACCGCCGAACTACCGCACACCGGTCAGCCGGTTCGATTGGACGAGGTCATGGGCATCCCCATCGTCACCGCCCAGATCGGCGGCCGCGCGTACCGAATGTTCTTCGACACGGGCGCGCAGATCTCCTACCTCCAAAGCGACGCCCTCAAGACATTCCCCGCCGCAGGCACCGAGGGCATCGTTGGCAACGCAATCCTCGAGAAGCGATCTGTCGGCTACTTTCCCCGCCGCAGCGTGGTGATGCTGTGAGCGGGGCTCCGCTCGACGCCCCGACGCATCAACACCAGGTCGACACCACGCGCGAACTCAGCCAGATTGACGCCGTGCGAGTCCACACGCATAACCACCACTGGAAGCGGTGCGGAGTCGAAGTGCGCCAGCACACGAAGCGACACCTTCCCCACCACTCTCCCTAAACCCGCGGGCGAACCACGACCTCGCGAGGAGCGAGTCACGCAGTACGATTCGCAAACCCTCGGCAGCACCAGCGCCCCCCCCGCCATGCTCCACATCCGCCCCCTCCAGAGCACCGACTCCCTCGAGCAACTCACGGCGTTGCTGCATCGGGGCTACGCGCGGCTTGGCGCGATGGGGCTCAACTTCACCGCGGTCGATCAGACGGTCGAGGTCACAGCCGAGAGGATTCAGGGCAGCCACTGCCTCGTCGCCCTGTGGAACGGCGAGCTCGCCGGCACGGTGCTCGGCAAGCCGCAGGACCTCGAGAGCGAGTGCGAGTACATCCGAAGGCCGAGCGTCGCGTCGCTGCACCAGCTCGCGGTCGAGCCGTCGCTGCAAGGGAAAGGCATCGGACGCGCGCTGATCGCCGCATGCGAAAGCTGGGCGCGCGAGTCGGGTTTCGCAGAGCTCGCGC
>CAIXEV010000320.1 GCA_903918555.1 uncultured bacterium
CAGCGTGCAGGCCGTCAAGGGCATCTCGCTCGTGATCCCCGAGCGCTCGCTGTGCGGCTTCCTCGGCCCGACCGGCGCCGGCAAGAGCACCACGATCCGCATGATCATGTCGATCATCGCGCCCGATGCGGGGCGCGTCGAGGTGATGGGCTCCTCCGCGCTCGCGATGAAGGACCGCATCGGCTACCTGCCCGAGGAACGCGGCCTCTACCGCAAGATGAAGGTCGGCGAGTTCGTCGGCTACATGGCGCGGCTGAAGGGCGTGCCCGCCGCGGGCCTCGCACGCAGGATCGACGACTGGCTCGAGCGGCTCGAGCTGCCCGGCGTCGCCAAGCGCCGCTGCGAGGAGCTCTCGAAGGGCCAGCAGCAGAAGATCCAGCTGCTCTCGTCGATCATCCACGAACCCGACCTCCTCATCCTCGACGAGCCCTTCTCGGGGCTCGATCCGCTGAACGGCCGGCTCGTGCTCGAGCTCATCCGCAGCGAGCAGGCCCGCGGCGCGACCATCATCTTCTCGACGCACCAGATGCACACCGCCGAGGCGCTGTGCGACAAGGTGATCCTCATCAACAAGGGCGAGAAGGTGCTCGACGCATCGCTCGCCGAGCTGCGCGCCCGCTACGACGACCGCGGACTCGTGTGCGAGCCGCTCGGCGGCGCCGACGAGTTCGCGACGAACGCCCTGCGCACGGGGCTCGCCGCGCACGCGCGAACCCACGACAACGGCACCGTCGACCTCGACCTCGCCCCCGGGCTCTCGGCGACCGACGCGATGCGCGCGGCGCTCGACCTCGCGCCGATGCGCTCGGTCGGACTGCGCCGCATGAACCTCGACGACCTCTTCGTCGAGCTCGTGGGCGGACCGGGCTCGGGTTCGGGACATTCCGACGCCGCGCAGCGAAAGGGAGCGAAGATCGATGCCTGACCGACCGCAACAGTCCTATCTCGGCAAGGTGGCGCTGATCGCCTGGCGCGAGTTCCGCCACACCGCGCTCACCAAGGGCTTCATCATCGGCGCCGTCGCGGTGCCGATCCTGATGTTCGGCGTGTTCGCCGTGGTGCCCTCGCTCATGTCGCGCGAGTCGCCGCCGCTCGTCGGCTCGATCGCGATCGTCGATCCGACCGGCTCGATCGTGCCGCGCGCGAAGGCGATCCTCGAGAAGCCCGTGTCGATGCTCGAGGTGGTCGAGGAGTTCGCCGAGAATCCACCGAAGACGGCGGCCGAGCAGATGGAGGCCGTGTCGACGCTGCCCTCCGCCGGGCAGCAGAAGATCGAGGTCGCCTGGAGGACCGAGACGGACCCCGCCGCGCTCGACGGGATCAAGTCGGACCTCGAGACCGGCAAGCTGATCGCGGGAGCGTCGATCGGCGCGGACACGCTCGATCCGTCGAAGCCCGCCGCGCCGTTCGAGTTCTTCATCCCGAGCTCGCTCTCGCCCAAGCATGTGACGCAGATCTCCCGCGCGATCCGCAAGGCGATCGAGGAGGAGCGCGTGGCGCGCAGCGGCGTCGACAGCGCGCTGATCGCGCGCCTCTCCGACGCGCCCGAGCCCAAGACGATGCGCGTCTCGCCCGAGGGCGCCGTCGCCAAGGAGATCACCGAGCTGCGCTTCATGGTGCCGGTGGCGTTCATGTTCCTCCTCTGGATCACGGTGTTCACCAGCGCCAACTACCTGCTGACGACCACCATCGAGGAGAAGTCGAACAAGGTGATGGAGGTGCTGCTCGCGGCGGCGAGCCCGATGCAGCTGCTCGTCGGCAAGATCCTCGGCTACGCCGCCATCAGCGCGGTGATGCTCGTGATGTACGGCGGCCTCGGCATCGCGGGCCTCTCGGCCGCGGCGATGCTCGACCTCGTGCCGTTCACGCATCTCCTGTACCTCGTCCTCTTCTTCGTCATGGGCTACCTGATGGTCGCGGCGATGATGTCCGCCGTCGGCAGCGCCGTGAGCGATCTCCGCGAGGCGCAGTCGCTCGTCGGTCCGGTGATGATGGTGCTGATCGTGCCCGTGGCGCTGTGGCTGCCGATCGTCGAGAACCCGAACGGCATGCTGGCGACCGTGACGAGCTACATCCCCCCCGCCACGCCGTTCGTGATGATCATGCGCCTGACCGCCGCCACCGAGCCGATCCCGCTCTGGCAGACGATCACCGCGACGCTCTGGGGCTTCGTCTGCGCGATCGGCATGATGTGGCTCGCTGCGCGGATCTTCCGCGTCGGCGTCCTCATGCAGGGCAAGCCGCCGTCCCCGAAGGAACTCCTCCGCTGGGCGTTCGTGCGGTAACGAGGGCGCGGCACGCGTCCGCGGCCGCTTCTCCGCCGTACCCTGTGTGGAGCCGTGTCCGACCTCTCCGCCTGGGTTCTCTCCATCGGTTCGTTCGCAGCGATCGTGCTGCTGACGGCGTTCGCGGCGAAGTCCTTCGCCGGCGACGCCGCGCGCGGCCGTCGGCGATGCCCGCGGTGCTGGCACGAGCTTGGTCCGGCGCCCGCGACCGATGGCAGCACCGATGACAGCACCGCCGGGGAGTCCGCGCGTCGCGCGCGGCAGTGCGGCGAGTGCGGCTTCGCGGCGGCGCACGAGGCCGACACGCTGCGCACGCGACGGCGCGCCGGGCTCGGGCTCCTCGCCGTCGTCGCCATCCTCGCGATCGTCGGCGCGGCGCGGCTTCGCTTCCTGGACCAAGGTCCGTGGAGCATGGTTCCGACTCGCGTGCTCCTCGGGATCTCGGCCCTCGCCGGCGATGGCGGCTACCAATCGCCGCAAGACGAGCTCGAGCGACGCGTGCGCGCGGGCGCGCTTGACGACGCGATGATGCGCGACGCCGTCGACCTCGTGGTGCGCGGAGAGGGCGACCGACCCGCGGGCAGCGCTGCGTGGGCGTCGAAGTACGGAGGATTGGCCGACGCGCTTCTTGCTGCGATTCCGCGTCAGGATCCGCTGCTGCTGCGCTTCCTCGAGATTCCGCCCGAGCTGCTGGTCGAGTTCCACTCGGCGCGCGCGGGGCGAACGCAGCTGCTCGGCATCGACGCGATTCCGTACTGGCCTTCGGGGGTCGAGTCGAGGCTCTCGGTCGAGTTCGCCGACGGCACCGTCCGAAGGGCGCGGTTCAAGCCGCGCAGCCGTGGCAACTATCTCCTCGTCGAGGTGCCGCCATCGCTTGGGCCGGGCGACACCGTTCGCCTCGTGCTCGCGGTGCGCCCCCCCGGCGGGTCGGCCGACGCACCGTGGATCGAGTACCCCGGCGCATACCAGCAGATCCCGAGCATCCTTGGCCGGGCGGTTGACGAGCCCGATGCGGCGCCGATCGACACGCCGGAGATCCGCGACACGGTCACGCAGGTGTTCGTGCCCGACCACGCGCTCTCCGTCTGGACCGGCGGCACTCCGCGCGCCGGGCTGTCGTTCAACAACGCAGGCGCGACGCGATCGGAGCTCGCCGGCGTGCTGTTCGGGCTGCGGGTCGAGATCTGCGAGGACGGCGTCGTGCGGCGAACCAGCCGCATCTGGTGGCACGGCGGCGGCGATCCGTACACGGTGCGCTGGCTCGCGCCGATCGAGGACATCGACGCGCTGGCGCGCCTCTGGGCGCAGGACCCGGCGCTCGACTCGAAGTGGACGCTCCGCATCACCGGTGACGCGGATCTCGCCGACTACGCGCGACCGCCGGTGGCCCAGATGCCGCGGCGCGACGGCTTCAAGTACTGGTCAGGCACGCTCGAGTTCCCGCTGAAGGTGCAGCGCGAGCCGACCCCCTCCGCAGATCGGCGCTGGACGGCCGAGCAGTAG
>CAIXEV010000321.1 GCA_903918555.1 uncultured bacterium
ATACTGCTCGCCGATCGCGCGGATCTGCGCCGCGTCGGTCGGGGTCGAGGTCGAGTTCGTGTCGATGGGCATGGGTATTGTCCTATGCGTGAGGTCTGGCACGCTGCGGCCGACACCCACCGACGCGTCAGCCGGGATAGCGACGAGCGACAGCTCGTGCGGTTCCCAGTCCATCACGCGGTGGCGCTTCTGGCCGTTGTCGACTTCCTCCACGGCGTCGTGGATGCGATAGCCGACCGAGACATGGCGACGGATGCCGTCGATCACGTCTCGGAATGCCGCCTCGGCCTCGGGCCCGCGCCCGAACCTGACAACCGCGCGTCCCACGCGGTCCTTGCCGATGCGGACCTGCTCGACGACGCCGATGTGCTTTGTCGGATCGTGATCGAGCAGGACAGGCCCGCCATCCGTCAACCTGCCGAGGCGAACGGATTTCGGGCTGTGATCTAAGATCTCGGTTCCCCAGACGCGTTCGACTGGAGCCTCCGAGGAAAACGCAAGCGAGACGGTGCGGTTGTCGCGGTCGACACCCGCGCGCTCGACAGTCGCAGCACGGCGCTCGACGCGCCCGATGATGGAATCACGCATGGCCAGCGACCTCGTCGGCGGTCGACGCAATCGGCTTCACCAGACGCCGATCGAGTAGGGCTTCGAGCGCAGCGCGGTAGCGTGGAGCGATCATCTGCAAGGCCGCGCTCTCGGATGCGCCGTCGACGCGGGCCTGCACGGTCATGATCGTTCCGAGCGAGAGCATCTGCTCCGGCGAGAGTTCGACAACGGACATTGCGCCGCGCACTACGATCCCGATGCGACCGGTCGGCGGGTCGAACCCGAAGCCGAAGTCGACACCGGGCATGGCGACACGCTCGACGAGAGGCTCGCCGAAGGTGCTGGAAAACGGCGTTGGAACATCGTTTGACATCGGCTTCCTTTCTAAACTGACAGCGTCAAGATTGCAATTGGTGCGGTCCCGATCACGCGGCATCCGGAGCGCTCCCGTTCTCGACCCTCCGCGCGGCGTCGCCGGACAGTTCCGTCAACGCCTCGACGATCTCGGCCTCGATCGCGCGGTGGATCTCGCGGTGGTCGCTTTCACCGGCGACACGCGGGGCGAGGCGAGACGGAATTGCGAGTAGCCGCTGACGCACGACGCTGTATTCCGCCGACACCGTCGCCGCGACGTCGGCGATGGCGACGAGTTCTCCTTCGAGCCGGTCGCGCTGGATCTCGGCGATGCGCGCCTTCGCCGTAGTCAGCCGCGCCTGGGCGTCGGCGAGGTTCGCCGGCCGGATCTCTTCGCGCAGGTTGTCGAGGTAAGCGCGCACCGACGCGCGCATCTCGAAGCCGTTGCCGGAGCGCGGCAGGATGCGGGCCTCGGCAAGCTGGTTCACGCGCCGGGTCGAGATGCCGAGGAGGTCGGCCAGGACGGGTCCGGAGATGGTCATGGTGACGGGCTTGGTGGTCATGAGGGGCCTCGATTGGATCGGGGAAGGGTCTGGTTTCGGGCTGCC
>CAIXEV010000322.1 GCA_903918555.1 uncultured bacterium
CGTTGCCGGTGAGCGTCTTCCAGATCGCACCACCGACGACGCTGCCGGGGCCGATGTCCTCGCGCTGGATCATCCCGCCGAGGTCGAACGGATTCGGAATCGCCAGGCCGAGCCACTGGCCGCTGCACACGCCGATGAGCGGCGTCAGGACGGCGATCAGTGCGACATTCACGAGCGGGCCGCCGAGGGCGGTCCAGAGGTGCGCGTTCGGACGCTCGGGAGGCGAGCACGACGCGAGGCCGCCGAGGGGCCAGAGGAGGATCTCGTCGGCACGGCCGCCCACGGCGCGGCAGGCGAAGCAGTGACCGAACTCGTGCAGCAGCACGACGAGGAAGAGCGCAGCCAGTCCGATCGCGGTCGGGGCGAGGCCGAACGAGGCGTCCGACCCAACGCTCGCGGCGCGCGCGAGCATGGCGAGGATGAACGCAAGGAAGAAGAGGTGGACGCGCACGGTGATCCGCGAGACGCGGAACACGGGGAACGCCCACGACATCGGGTCGTCGAAGGTCGGCTTGGTGCCGCGCCAGTCGCCGCTGAAGCCGGCGGGCCGCCCCTGCGGCGCAGCGTCGTCCCAGGCGCTCATGGGCGGCCTCCCGTCGCGCGGTCGCCGCGAAGCTTCCAGAGCAGGTAGGCCGCGAGGGTCTTGCCGTCCTCGATGGAGCCGGCCGCCATCGCCTGCTCGAGTTCGCTTGCCTGCATCAGCACAACCTCGATCTCCTCGCCCGGCTCCAGCCGTTGCGGCACGGGGCGGAGCTCGGTGGCGAGGAAGACATGCATCCGTTCATCGGCGAACCCGGGCGAGGTGAAGAACTCCCCGAGCGCCTCGATCCTGCCGGCCGAGTACCCCGTCTCCTCCTCGAGCTCGCGCGCCGCGGCCGCCCTGGGGTCCTCGCCGCGCTCGAGCTTGCCGGCGCAGAACTCGAGCAGCGCCCGTCCCACCGCGATCCGCCGATTGCGCACAAGCACCAGCTGAGAGTCGTTTCGGACGGCGATCACCGCCACGGCGCCCGGATGGCGGACGACATCCTTCACCATCGTGGGTTCGCCCAACTCGGGCCGCGGGTGCGGCAGCCGGAGCCGCTCGACCGTAAAGACGGGGCCGGAGTGCGTGACCGTAATCTGCGGTTCGGGTATCACTTCCCCCGATCATACTTCCATGACCGAACCCGAGCGACCCGACGAGCCAAGCCCGACCGTGCAGCCATTCGCTGCCGTCGATGCTCCCGTGCGCGTCGAGGGGCTGGTGAAGCACTTCGGGCGCCACCGCGTGCTCAAGGGAATCTCCCTGTCGTTCCCTCGGGGCAAGACCACGGTCGTCCTCGGCCCGTCCGGCTGCGGCAAGAGCGTCATGCTCAAGCATCTCGTCGGGCTCCTGCGGCCCGACCGCGGCCAGGTGTTCTACGAATCGCAGCGCATCGACACGCTCTCCGAGCGCCGGCTCGGGCCGATCCGCCGCCACTTCGGGTTCCTCTTCCAGCAGGGAGCGCTCTTCGACTCGATGAGCGTCCGCGACAACATCGCCTTCCCGCTGCGCGAGCTCGAGGGAGGCAACCCGTCCGGCGAGGAGCAGCGCGTCCGTCGCGTGCTCAGGCTCGTCGGCCTCGAGGAGACGATCGAGAAGTTCCCGTCGGAGCTCTCTGGCGGACAGCAGAAGCGCGTCGCGCTTGCGCGCGCCATCATCCTCGACCCGAAGGTCATCCTCTACGACGAGCCGACCACGGGGCTCGACCCGATCCGCGCGGATGTGATCAACGAGCTGATCCTGAAGCTCGAGCAGGAGCTCGATGTGACGAGTATCGTGGTCACCCACGACCTGATCAGCGCGTTCAAGGTCGCGGACCACATGGTGATGCTGCACGAGGGGCATGTCGTCCTCGAGGGCGCACCCGAGGAGTTCCGCAGCTCCACCGATCCGGTCGTCAGCCGGTTCCTGCGCGGAGAAGCGAGCGAGGACGAGTTGAAGGCGATCCGCGAGGTGACTTCGACGAATGTCGACGCTGCGAAGATGGCAAAGGACAGGAATCTGTCCGGAGGCAAGCGATGAGAGAACGAGTCCGCAATGTGCTTGTCGGCGTCTGCACGATCGGCGCCCTCGGCGGCGCAGCGCTGCTGCTCTTCCTGTTCGGCGAGATCGAGCCGTTCCTCTCGCCGCGCTGGTCGATCCAGGTGGCGATGAACGAGGCGGGCGGACTGCGCAAGGGCAGCCTCGTCACCGTGAACGGCGTTCCCGTCGGGGCGATCGACAGCATCGGCTTCTGGAGCGAC
>CAIXEV010000323.1 GCA_903918555.1 uncultured bacterium
GCGGTCAAGCCCTGACCAGGTTCACGGCCGACCCGCCCGCCGGGCCCGGCCGTCTTCTGGGGCTCCAGATCCAAGATGGTAGCGAAGTTCCCGTGGCTGTGCCGTAGAATCGCCGCCGCGGAGGAACCCATGTCGGACCCAATGATCGACCGCTCATCCGATTCGGCCGACGCGTCGACGCGGTTCACCAACCAACGCCAGCGCAGCACGCGGCTCATCCTGCTTGCGGCGCGCCTGATGTTCATGGCGCTCGTGCTCGCAACCCCCGCGCTCGTCGTGGGAAGCGTCAAGACCGAGTTCCCCGCCACGCTCGTGGTCGGACTGACGCTCGCGTCGGGCGCCCTCGGACTCATCGTCGTCGTCATCGACTCGATGTCGCCGAACAAGCAGCTCGCGTCGATCTTCGGCATCTATCTCGGGATCTGCCTCGGCCTGATCGGCGCGTACGCGATCGGCACGCTGCTCGACACGATCGTCGTGGCGTGGAGCCTGAAGTCGGACACCGCGGTCATCTACCTCAACCTCACGAAGGTCTCGATCGGCCTCATCCTCTGCTACATCGCCGTGTCGGTCGTGATGACGACGAAGGACGACTTCCGCCTCGTCATCCCCTATGTCGAGTTCTCGAAGCAGAACCGCGGCGTGCGCCCGATGCTCCTCGACACGAGCGCCGTCATCGACGGCCGCATCCTCGACCTCGCGCAGTCCGGCGCGATCGACGCGCCGTTCGTCGTGCTGCAGGCCGTGATCGACGAGCTGCAGCGGCTCGCCGACAGCGGCGACAAGGGCAAGCGCGCGCGCGGCCGGCGCGGCCTCGACATGATCGCGCGCATGCAGGGCGCGCCGCGCATCGACCTCACGATCGAGGACCTCGGCTTCGAAGGCGCGAACGTCGACCGCGGCCTCGTCGAGGTGGCCAAGCGCAACGCCTACCGCGTGGTCACCACCGATTCGGCGCTCGCGAAGGTCGCCGAGATCGCGGGCGTGCCCGCCGTCAACATCAACAGCCTCGCCGGTTCGCTCCGAGCGCAGATGCTGCCCGGCGACCGCATCGAGGTCGAGCTCTCGAAGCCCGGCGAGAACCCGACGCAGGGCGTCGGCTACCTCGCGGACGGCACGATGGTGGTGGTCGAAGGTGGCGCCGCGCGCATCGGCGAGGTCGTGCACTCCGTCGTCACCAACACGCTCTCGACCAACGCCGGCCGCATGGTCTTCGCCCGCTACGACCCGGGCGACCCCCCGCCGTCGGGCTCGCCCGAGAGCATGGCCTCGCAGGCGACCAGCCAGCCGAAGTTCCGCGGCGACGCACCGCAGCGCGGCGGCGATGGCTCCGATCCGCGCGGCTCCGGCCGCAACCCGCGGCGCGGCTGACGCCAGCCAAAAAGAACGCGGCGTGCGTCGAACACCGACGCACACCGCGGAGGAAGAACTGGTTACGGCGCCTTACCGGCCGAGCGCGAGG
The DNA here is from genome assembly GCA_903918555.1 of uncultured bacterium. Classification (GTDB taxonomy): domain Bacteria; phylum Planctomycetota; class Phycisphaerae; order Phycisphaerales; family SM1A02; genus QWPT01. The sequence continues at coordinate 1,463 of CAIXEV010000323.1, forward strand.
AGCTGCGTGATGAGCTCGTCGGTCGTCGTGATGACGCGGCTCGCCGCCGAGTAGCCCGTGCTCGCGAGGATCATGTTGATGAACTCCTGCGAGAGGTCGACATTCGACTGCTCGAGCGCGCTGCCGACGAGTCGGCCGGTGCCGAACTCGCGCGGACGCGTGATGAACGCGGCGCCCGAGTTCGGGCCGCTGCGGTAGAGGTTGTCGCCCGCGTCGACGAGACCTTCGGGGTTCGTGAACTTGGCGATCGCGACCTGTCCGATCGTGCGGGTGAGGCCGTTCGTGAACGAGCCGGCGATTCGGCCGTCTTCCGCGATCGAGAAGTTCGACAGCGTTCCGATCGGCGAACCGTCCTGCGACACCATCGCGAGGTTCGAGGCCGCGTCGGAGAGCGACGACACCGCGTAGGCATCGCTGTTGAAGTCCATCGTGATCGTGAGCGGCGAGTCAGCGCCGTTGTCGCGGACGAGATTCAGCGACTGGCTCGAGGCGGCGAGCAGCGATCCGTCGCTGTCGAAGGTGAGCTCGCTCATGCCGACGATGCGGCTCAGCTGGTCGCTGTCGTCCGACTCGGCGATCATCTGCCAGGTCGTGCCGCCCGAGGAGGTGGTCGACTGCAGGACGAGCGTGATGTCGACCGAGACGGGCGTGCCGAGCGAGTCGTAGACGACGAAGCTCGTGCGCACGCTCTCGCCATTGGCGAACGACGAGCGGTTCAGCGTGATCGGGGTCGACGAGCCGGCGCCTGCGCCCGCGACGGTGAACTCGATGGACTCCGGGCCGAGCTCCTGCACCGAGCCCTCGTTGCCCTGGATCACCATCTGGCCCGCTGCATTGAGCGAGACGCCGCCGTTCAGGTTCGAGTTGAGGCCGACATTCGAGTTGCTCAGGCCCAGGACATCCTCGACGAAGGTGAGGAAGTCACCCATCGTGGCGCCGTAGTCCTGCGCATTCACATTCGGGGCCGCGCTGAAGGAGAAGGAGCGCGGCGCGATGGTCTTGCCGCCCTTCTCGA
>CAIXEV010000324.1 GCA_903918555.1 uncultured bacterium
CGCGAGCACCGCTACAGCGAGCGATTCGCGTGCCCCGACCACCCCGAGTGCGCGCTCGACGAACTCGAGCCGCGCCTCTTCAGCTTCAACTCGCCGCAGGGCGCGTGCCCCGCCTGCGCGGGCCTCGGCACCGTCAACGAGTTCGACGAGGCGCTGTGCGTGCCCGACATGACGAAGCCGCTGCGCGAGTCGATCGAGCCGTGGCGGCGCAACGGGCGTCGCATGAACATCTACTACGCGCGCGCCCTGCGCAGCTTCGCGGCGCTTGCGAAGATCGACCTCGACCTGCCGTACGCGGATCTCCCCGCGAAGACGCGCACCGCGCTCATGTGGGGTTCGTCCGCCGAGGGCGTGAAGCTCGCGTTCGAGTGGGAAGGCGTGCTGCCGCATCTCAAGCGCCGCTCCACCGAGACCGAGAGCGAGAATGTGAAGGAGCGCCTCATGGCCTACATGAGCCAGGCGCCCTGCCCCGCGTGCAGCGGCCGGCGCCTGCGCACCGAGGCGCTCGCGGTCAAGTTGAAGAGCGGCACGCTCGCCCTCTCGATCAGCGATGTCGCGGCCATGACGGTGTCGCGCGCGCTCGCGTTCGCGCAGTCGATCGAGCTCTCGAAGGAGTCGCGGCAGATCGCCGCGCCGATCCTCAAGGAGGTCGAGGCGCGCCTTGGCTTCCTGGCATCGGTCGGCCTCGACTACCTCTCGCTCGACCGCACGAGCTCGACGCTCTCGGGCGGCGAAGCGCAGCGCATCCGCCTCGCGACGCAGGTCGGCAGCGGCCTCGTGGGCGTCTGCTATGTGCTCGATGAGCCGACGATCGGCCTCCATCAGCGCGACAACGACCGCCTCATCGCGACGCTGCGGCGCCTCTCCGACATCGGCAACACCGTCCTCGTCGTCGAGCACGACGAGGACATGATGCGCGCGGCCGACTGGATCGTCGACATCGGCCCTGGCCCCGGGCGCCACGGCGGCACGCTCGTCGCAGAGGGCAATCTCGCGCAGATCGCCGCGCACCCCACGAGCCTCACGGGCGAGTACCTCTCGGGGCGGCGCAAGGTCGATGTGCCGAAGAAGCGCCGCGCGATGAGCGAGTCGAGCGCGATCGTCGTCAAGGGCGCGTCGGCCAACAACCTCCGCGGCATCGATGTCGCGTTTCCGCTCGGCGGCCTCGTGTGCGTGACGGGCGTCTCGGGCTCCGGCAAGTCGACGCTCGTCAACGACATCCTGCTCGCCGCCGCGCGCAAGCATGTGCTCGGCGAGAATGTCAATCCAGGCGCCCACACGCGCGTCACGGGCTTCGGCAAGATCGCGCGCGTGGTCGAGGTCGACCAATCGCCGATCGGCCGCACGCCGCGCTCGAACCCCGCGACCTACACGGGGATCTTCGACGAGATCCGCCGCATCTGGTCGCTTGTGCCTGAATCGAAGATCCGCGGCTACGAGCCGGGCAGGTTCTCGTTCAATGTGAAGGGCGGCCGCTGCGAGGCGTGCCAGGGACAGGGCGTGAAGCGCATCGAGATGCACTTCCTCCCCGATGTGTTCGTCGACTGCGAGGTCTGCAAGGGCAAGCGCTATTCGCGCGAGACGCTCGAGATCAAGTACCGCGGCCGGACGATCGCCGATGTGCTCGACGCGACCATCGAGGAGGCGCTCACCTTCTTCGACGCGCACCCGAAGATCAACCGCATGCTCGAGTGCCTGCGCGATGTCGGCCTCGGCTACATCCAGCTCGGCCAGGCGTCGACGACGCTCTCGGGCGGCGAGGCGCAGCGCGTGAAGCTCGCGACCGAGCTCGGCAACGCGACCGATGCGCCGACCCTGTATGTGCTCGACGAGCCGACGACGGGCCTCCACTTCGCCGATGTCGCGCGGCTTCTCACCGTGCTCGAGCGTCTCGCCGACAAGGGCCACACCCTCGTCGTGATCGAGCACAACCTCGATGTCGTGAAGTGCGCCGACTGGATCGTCGACCTCGGGCCCGAGGGCGGCGACCGCGGCGGAACGGTGGTCGCGACCGGCACGCCCGAGCAGGTCGCGCGCGACAAGGCGAGCTGGACGGGCCGCTGGCTGAAGACGATGCTCGCGCCCGCCGCGCGCGAGCCGTCCGCGGCCCCGGCGAAGTCCGCGCGAACGACAGCGGCCGCCAAGCGCTGAGTGCGCGAGGCGGCCGCCGGTTCGATTCAGATGGAAGCAGTCGCTTCTTCGACGTCGCTACTTCGACATCACTTCTTTGACTTGGCTTCCTTCACCTTGATCTCCGGACCAGGCATGACCTGGCCATCGACCGCGGCGAAGATCACGCCGATGTGATGCGTCGCGGCCGGAGCC
>CAIXEV010000325.1 GCA_903918555.1 uncultured bacterium
AGGCACGGAGGCACGGAGATCAGGGGGGACTCGGAAGCGAATGGCAGGGCCAACGCCTAAGAGAGAGAGAGAGAGAGAGAGAGAGAGAGAGAGAGGCAAAGGAAGAGAAGGGCCGGGTTGTTCTCTTCATCCATCCTCATCATCTCTCATCGCTTCTCGTCACTTCCCAAGACGACACCAATGGAAGAATTGACCTCCGTGCCCCCGTGCCTCCGTGAGAGAAATTGACGAGCGCCATTCCTGCGGCCGACATCACGACCGAGCCAGCCGATACACCCGCCGCGCATTTCCGCCGAGAATCGCAGCCTGCTCATCGGGCGTGAGCTCACCGGCGAGCGCAGCGCTTGCCTCGATCCACTGCGACAGCCGTGCGTTCACAAAGCACACCGGCCAGTTCGAGCCCCACATCATGCGCGTCGGGCCGAAGCACGCGAGGCACCACTCGAACCACGGGCGCGCTTCGTCGGGGGTGACGGCGCGTCCGGCGTTCTCGAACATCGCCGACCACTTGACGCGCGTGTTCTCGCACGCCGCGACGCGCGCGACGAGCCGCTGCCAGTCGGCGCGCTCGGGAGAACTCCAGCCTGCGCGCAGCGGCGGGTTCCCGAGATGATCGAGCACGAGCGTGGTCTCCAGCGCCTCGCGCGCGCACGACTCGACGAGCGCGAGGTCGCTCCAGCGCACGCAGAAATCAAACGACAGTCCCGCCGCGCCGAGCGCGCGCAGGTCTGCGACGAACCGCGCGCCGCCGAACGGAATGTCGCCGCCGTGCAGCACGCGGCGCGCGCCCGTGACGCCGCGCACCCGCGCGATGGCCGCCAGTTCCTCGGCAAATCCCGCAGCGCCCGGCTCGATGCCCGCGACCGTCGCAAACGCGCGTCCGCTCGCAGCGCCCCACTCTGCGAACAGCTCCGCCTCGCGCGCGCGGTCCCGCGCGGCCATGTCCGCCTCGACGAACACCACTCCCCCGCCGACGCCGCCCTCGGCCGCGTACCGCGAAAGATCGAACCGCCCCGCGAACTGCGGCGCCTGCGCGAACCACGGCGCCGCCAGCGTCGCGGCGTCCCACGCATGCAGATGCGCGTCGGTCCAGCTGCGCGGGTCTGTCGCGGTCGCGAACGCCTTCATTCCCGCACCTTACCCGCTACCCTGCCCGAATGTCCGACTCCGCCAACTGCCTTGCCGTCGACCACTACATCACCCTCGGCCGCTCGGGCCTGCGCGTCTCGCCGCTCTGCCTCGGCGCGATGACCTTCGGCCTCGAATGGGGCATGGGCGCCGATGTCGAGACCTCGAACGCGATTCTGTCGCGCTACCTCGAGCGCGGCGGAAACTTCATCGACTCGGCCAACATGTACACGAAGGGCCACAGCGAGGCGATCCTCGGCGACTACTTCGCGACCGGCCCGGGCCGCGGCACGCGCGACCGCGTCGTGATCGCCACCAAGTTCGGCGGCAACATGTGGCAAGGCGACCCGAACGGCGGCGGCTCGTCGCGCAAGTCGATGTTCAACGCGGTCGAGCACTCGCTGCGCCGCATGAAGACCGACTACATCGACCTCCTCTGGTGCCACTTCCAGGATGCACACACGCCGATCGACGAGACGATGCAGTCGCTCGACATGCTGGTGAAGCAAGGCAAGGTGCGCTACACGGGCTTCAGCGACCACCCCGCGTGGGTATGCGTGCAGGCGATGTACGAGTCGCGATTCCGCGGCTGGACGCAACCGATCGCGATCCAGATCGAGTATTCGCTGCTCCAGCGCACGGTCGAGCACGACCTCATGCCGATGGCGCGCAAGTGCGGCTTCGGCGTCACGCCGTGGAGCCCGCTGCGCGGCGGCGTGCTCTCTGGCAAGTTCACGCGCGCCAATCGGCCGAAGGACGACGGCTCGACGCGCGTGAAGAGCGATTCGAAGTACCTCAACGAGCAGACCTATGTCCTGATCGACGCGCTGCACGAGATCGCCGCCACGCGCGTCGCGACGCCCGCGCAGGTCGCGCTCCGCTGGGTGATGGACCGCGCCGGCGTCACGAGCACGATCATCGGCGCGCGCACGATGGCGCAGCTCGACGACAACCTCGCGGCGTGCGCGGTGCGGCTTTCTGCCGAAGACACCGCGCGTCTCGACGCGCTCACAGCGCCGTCGCCCGTGTTCCCGCACGACTTCCTCAGCACCTTCATCCCGAGCGTCATCCAGAACGGCACGCGCGTGAACGGCCGCGAGACGACCGCGTGGCCCTCCGCTCCGCAGTCCGACGCCGAGCGCTGGTGAACCATGCCTGAAGTGAACTTCGACGGACTCGTCGGCCCGACGCACAGCTACGCAGGGCTGTCGTACGGCAATGTCGCGAGCGCGCGCAATCAGGGTGCCGCCAGCAATCCCCGCAAGGCTGCGCTGCAGGGACTTGCGAAGATGGAGGCGGTCGCCGCGCTCGGCCTCGTGCAGGGCGTGCTTCCGCCACACGAGCGGCCGCACATTCCGACGCTGCGCGCGCGCGGTTTCGACGGAAGCGACGCCGAGGTCCTCGCGAAGGTCGCGAAGGAAGATCCCGTGCTTCTCGCGCGCGTCTCGAGCGCAAGCGCGATGTGGACCGCGAACGCCGCGACCGTGATGCCCGCGGCCGACGCGCACGACAAGCGCACGCATTTCGTCGTCGCGAACCTGCGCGAGATGTTCCACCGCGCGATCGAGCCGCCCGTCACCGAACGCGCGCTGCGCGCGATCTTCGCCGACGAATCGCGCTTCATGGTCCACGCGGCGCTTTCAATCGACGCGCGCGAGCGCGCCGACTACGGCGACGAAGGCGCCGCGAACCACACGCGTCTCACGGCGTCGGCCGCGAACGGCGGCGAGACTGCGGGCGTCCACTTCTTCGTCTACGGCACGGCGCCCGACGCCGCGCGCGTGCCGAAGAAGTTCCCGGCGCGTCAGACGCTCGCCGCGAGCGAGCGCGTCGCGCAGCTCGGGCTCCTCGACCGCGCGCGCTGCGTGTTCGCCCAGCAGAACGCGGACGCGATCGACGCCGGCGTCTTCCACAACGATGTGATCGCGGTCGGCAACGGCAATGTCCTTCTCTGCCACGAGCTCGCGTTCGAAGACCGCTTCGCCACGCTCGCGAGCCTGCGCAATGTCGTGGGCGATTCGCTCGTCGTCGCCGAGATCCGCACCGACGAAGTCTCGCTCGAGGACGCCGTCAAGAGCTACCTCTTCAACAGCCAGCTGCTGACGCTGCCCGACGGCTCGATGGCGCTCGTCGCGCCGGGCGAGTGCGAGGAGAACCCGCGCGTGAAGGCCGCGATCGACCGTGTCATCGCCGACGCAGCGAACCCGCTGAAGCGCGCGATCTACATGGATGTCCGCGAAAGCATGCGCAACGGCGGCGGCCCCGCGTGCCTGCGCCTGCGCGTGCCGATGACCGCCGCCGACCTCGGTGCGATGAACCGCGCGGCGCTCGTCGACGCGGCGAAACTCGCCGAACTGCGCGCGTGGGTCACGAAGCACTACCGCGAATCGCTGCTGCCTTCGGACCTCGCCGACCCCGCGCTCCTGCGCGAATCGCGCGACGCCCTCGACGAACTCACGAAGATCCTCTCGCTCGGCCCGATCTACGATTTCCAGCGCTAGCTACCGCCGCGCACGCCGCGCGGCGCGGGAACCCACGGAAACACCATGACTTCGATCCGCCCATCGATTCTCGCCGCCGTCGCTGTCACCACCTTGGCAACGCTCGTCGCGGGGTGCGCATCGACATCTCCCGATCGCGCCTCGCCGGCCACGCACGACGCGCCCGCCGCACCGCCCACGCCCGCCGAGGCGCGGGCAATCGCGAAGGAAGCCTGGCTCTACGCCTACGCGCCGCTGCAGGGCTACAAGACGATGTACAACCAGACGCAGAACCGCGACTTCCCCGGCTTTGTCGGGGGCTTCGACCGGTTCCGCCACTACACGCGGCTCGCCACGCCGGCCGACACCGACATCGTCACGCCGAACAACGACACGCCGTACTCGTGGGCCTGGCTCGACCTGCGCGCGGAGCCGATGGTCGTGTCGCTGCCCGCTGTGCCTGCGCCGCGCTACTTCGTGAACCAGTGGTTCGACCTCTACACGCACAACTTCGCCTACACGGGCGTGCGCGCCACGGGCCGCGACGCGGGCAACTACCTCTTCGCCGGCCCGCGCTGGAAGGGCGAAGTGCCGAAGGGAATCACCAAGGTCTTCCGCGCCGAGACCGACTTCGTCGGCACGCTCACGCGCACGCAGCTGAACGGCCCGGCCGACATCGCAGCGATGCAGGCCGTGCAGGCGAAGTACACGCTGACGCCGCTCTCGAAGTTCGCGGGCACGCCCACGCCCGCCCCTGCGCCCGCGATCGCGTGGCCGCGGTGGGACGAGGAGAAGGCGGCGGGCATCGGCTCGATCGAGTACCTCAACTTCCTGCTCCAGTTCATGCCGGTCGTGCCGTCGGAAGAGGCGATGTTCGCGCGCTTTGCCCAGATCGGAATTGGCGCGGGCAAGCCGTTCGATGCGGCGAAGCTCGACCCCGCGGTGCGCGCCGCGATCGAGGAAGGCATGGCCGAGTCCGCCAGCGAACTCAAGGCGCGGGCGCTCGCGGAGTCGTCGTCGAAGGGCTTCTTCGGAACCCGCGAGGAGCTCGGCTCTGCGTACCTCATCTACCGCTCGATGGGCGCGATGCTCGGTATCTACGGCAACAGCATCGAGGAAGCGGTCTACGCGACGCAGCAGAAGGGTCCCGACGGAAATGTGCTCGACGGCTCCAAGCACTGGGTGCTCCGCTTCGAGCGGGGCGCGCTGCCGCCCTGCAACGAGTTCTGGTCGATCACCATGTACGGCCTGCCCGACCGCTTCCTGATCGAGAATCCGATCAACCGCTATTCGGTCGGCGACCGCACCGAAGGCCTGCGCAAGGGCGCCGACGGCTCGCTCGAGATCTACATCCAGCACGACCGCCCCGAGGGCGCGCGCGCCGCGAACTGGCTGCCCGCGCCGAAGGGCCCGTTCTTCTTCGTCGCGCGCTTCTACGGCCCGAGGCCCGAGCTCATCGAAGGCAAGTGGACGCTTCCCGCGCTGCGGCTCGCCGATTGAGCGAAGCCGTCGCGCGCGGCTCTACCGATGGCACAGTCGTCCACCATCATCCTCTTCGACGGCGTCTGCAACCTCTGCAGCGGCGTGGTGCGGTTCGTCATCGCGCGTGATCCGCATGCGCACTTCCGCTTCGCGGCGCTGCAATCCGATGCGGCGCGACGCGCGTGCGCGGAGGTCGGCGCCACGCCGCCCGCGGCGGTCGATCCCGACACGATCATCGTGATCGCCGACGGCCGCGCCCTCGAGCGTTCGGACGCCGCCCTCGCGATCGCTGCGCGGCTGCCCTTCCCGTGGCCGATGTTCGGCGTCTTCCGCATCCTCCCGCGCGCGCTGCGCGACTGGCTCTATCGCCTCGTCGCGAAGAACCGCTACCGCTGGTTCGGGAAGAGCGACACCTGCATGATGCCGACGCCCGAGCTGCGAGCGCGGTTTCTCGAGTGACGCCGCGCAGGCGACTCACGGCTGGTCTTCGAGCGGCCAGATCCAGCCACGGGATGTGTACCAATCGCCGCGATGGCGCAGGAAGACGCTGCCCTTGAGTCCGAAGACATCGGGCGCATTCGGCGCATACGCCCACGCCGCTGAAAGCGAGCGGTCGTATCCGGTCCCCTCGATCGGAAACACGGCGAGCCTCGCAAGGCGCACATCCACAGTCCCGACGGCCTCGACCTCGCCGAGCTTCCGCTTCGCCATCGCTTGCCATGCGTCGTCCGACAGTGGCCCTTCCGCAAACGGATCCCTCAGCTTGCCAAGCGCCGACTCGGGATCGAACGCCCAGACCTGCGCATCGTCCCAGACCGCGCCCTTGGTCACGCTGCCCGACCATGCGCGCTTTGGACTCCACGCGCTCGGCTGCACCGGTGCGCCTTGCGCGATCGATTCGAGGACGCTGCGATCGAGCACGAACGCGAGCTCGCGCGTCACACGCGACTCGGAGACCAGGATCGCCACCGCCACGATCATGGGTGCAAGCAACCATCGAAGTGGCGCGATCGGCACCGCACGCGGACGGCATCGCGGGAGCGTGAGATGCCCGATGAACCCCGCGATCACGCGCCCGAGATAGACAAACCCAAGCAAGACTCCCGCAAGCAAGGCGGAGAGCTGCAATGCAAATGCCCATGACGGTCCGAATCCCGAGGCGAGGATGAGGAGCGCCACCAGCGATGCCGCTCCGAGCATCGGCCAGCCCGGCGCCCGCGCGATGCACCTGCTGAAGCGCGTGTGCCCGGGGCCAAGCCAGGTGCCCGCGTTGTCACGGTCGAACGCGCGCCCGCACTCAGGGCAGCGCGGTTCCGTGGTGCGCTCGAGGTCGAAGTCGCATGCAATGCAACGCATTGAGGTGCACCGTACCGCGCGAGCCTGCGACTTCGGTCGGCGGTTGAACAGAGTCTCGTTCACCCGGTGGACCAGCGGTGCATCAGCGGGAAGCGCTTCGCGTCGAGCCACTCGCACACGGCCTCGATGCGCGCCTGCCACTTCGCCCTTGAGGCGCAGCGTCTTCTCGCCATCGCGCGTGAAGGCGAGCGTGCCGGCGAACGGCGCCCGCGGCGGGCGAAACCCGCTTTGTCTGATAACCGCGGTGCGCCCGAAGGAAAATCTTCAAATCTGTTTCTTTGAAAGAACCTGCTACCTTGCGACTGCGAACTCTTTCGGCCAGCGCCCCCCGCGCAGACTCGATCGCAACCTCTTCTCCTCGGAACGCCATGCTCAACTCGACCAACTCCCTCGTCCGACGCCGACTCCTCTCCTGTTCGGTCTCCGCAACGGCCCTCCTCACCTCCGCCGTTGCGCTTGCCGGCCAGGGCCAGTTCTTCGCCATTCCGGGCCTCGGGGTCGACTCCGCCGCCAACCCGAACGGCTGCTATGTGAACGCCACCAACGGCTACTCCACGATCCGCCTCAGCGCGGACGGAAAGGTCGTGACCGCAATCGCCTACGAGCCCGGCTACTCGGAGGGCGCAGTCGACCGTTTCGCGACGCGCTGGACCGAAGCCGGCGGCCTCGAGCAGATCACAGGCTCCCTGTTCTTCAATGTCGGCACCATGTACGGACCGGTCGGCATCTCCTCCGATGGCTCGACCATCTGGGGTGAGAACTGGCGCTGGACCGCGAAGGGCGGCTACCAGCCGCTGTCGAGCATTCTCCCCGGCGACTTCCATGTCTTCGGCTGCTCGGCCGACGGCAACACCATCACGGGCGTCCGCGGCACCTACGGCATGGCCGAACTCGACTTCTTCCGGTGGACGGTCGGAGACGCTGCGCCCGAGATCCTCCCGCGCAGCGTCGAGAACCCGCAGGGCTACTTCTACTTCAACACGATCAGCGGCGATGGGAGCACCGTCGGCGGTCTGGCCGTGGGCCCCAACTACACCAGCTCGGCGGTCGTCGTCAACGCGAAGGGCGCCGTCAACCTGACCCCGACGCAGGACCAGTCGAACCTCGTGTGGGACTTCTCGAGCGATGGCTCGGTCGCGGTTGGCCAGGGGTTCATGCCTCCGTTCAGCCTCCGCGCGTTCCGATGGACCGCTGCGGGCGGCATGGAAGCGGTCGGCCCCGATGCATCCGATTGCCGCGCGTGCAACGCCGACGGCACCGTCGTTGGCGGCGCTCGCATCAACTTCGGCACCGCGGGCCTCATCGCGTGGATCCGCGTCGGCGACGCTCCGTGGAGCGATCTGAAGGACTACCTGATCGCCGAGCAGGGGCTTGGCGCGCAGCTTGAGGGCTGGAGGCTCGAGACGGTGCAGGACATCTCCGCCGATGGGCGCACGATCGTCGGCAGCGGCTTCAACCCGGAAGGCTGCGAGCAGGGATTCCTCGTGCGCATCGACCTCCCCAACACGAACGACATCGCCGACATGAACGGCGACGGGGTCGTGAACTCGCAGGACCTCGCCGCCCTGCTCTCGGCGTGGGCAGCTCAAGCGGCCCGGCGGACATGAACCAGGACGGCATCGTCAACTCCGCCGACCTCGCGATCATGCTCAGCCGCTGGGTCTCGTGATCCCGCGACAAATCCCCGTAACGAACGACTGAACCATCCTGCCCACGCGCTCCGATCGCTGAAGCTCACGACGGAGCGCGTGGTGTTTTTGCGCGTGGTTTCCGCGCATGGCATCTCGCCCGATGCGTTCACGGCACCCACCGCTCACTGCGCGAGGCGAATCCAGACCTCGTTGCGGACGAGCGGCAGCGGGTACTCGACCATCAGCCTGAAGCGCAGGAACTCGTCCGGATCATGGCCGAGCATCTCGAAGGCTCGGAGCGCAAGCGGCACCGCGAAGTCGTCGCCGGGCTTTCCGCGCTTCCGGTACCCCATGCCCATCGGGATGAGGTCGTCGCCTTGATCCACGAGTCCGCGGCCCGTCGGGTCGGGACCGTGCAACTCAGGCTGCACCATCGGAGTGGAGTCGATCGAGAAGATCGACTGCGGCGAGACATCGCCGAAGGTCGCACGATGGACGAGCACCTCGCGAAGCAGCACCCTGGTCGCTCGTGCCACGGCGAAGGAGGTCGCCGTCCACTGGTCCGTCTCGCTCGCACGGGGAGGCGTGAAGCCGAGGTTCACGAATCCGAGGGCGAAGTCCATCGGCTCGTCGAGCGGCGGCATGTGCGAATCAAGCACCAGCGAGTGCACGCGGCCGACCTTCTCGAGGCGAACGCGCGACGCGACCTCCGAGCAGAACTCGCTGACCAGCGCGATGGCGGGGTCGTCCCGGACCGGCTCGCCGGCGAGCGTCACGCGGTCGAAGCCCGTGTTCGTGTCGTCACGGCCGCGGAACGAGAGAATCGTCTGGGGATGCCCGGCGCGCAGGCGACGAAGCCCGGTCGTGCTCATCACCATCGCCTGATCGGCCTTGCCGCCGTTCTTGCCCGGCATGAGGATGTTGATGCACGCCTGGGTCTCGCAGCACAACCCCTGCGCGAACAGGAACGCGTTGTAGGCGCCGCGTCGCGCCGCACGCAGCTTCGCATCCGAGACCTTGGGCGCGGCGCCCCGGACCGCGGCCGCGCCACGCGGCGACTCCGTGACCGAGATCGCGGTGATGAGCGCGGTCCGGTCACCGGGGAAGTCGGCGATGGCGGCGTCGAGTTCGGCGATCGCCTTCTGGGCCTGCGCGACAAGGCGCTTGCCCGCGCCGCGCTTCTCGCACTTCTCGACGATCTGTCCAAGCGCCTCCGCGGCCGGAAGCTCGCGCAGCGACGACCTCGCATCGGTCATCCGCACCGCGCGCGCGACGCGGCTCGCGATCGACTTGTCGAGGCCCAGCTGCTCGCGCAGGTCGCTCATGCGGGGTTGCTCGAGCCCGATCGACGCGAAGACCCGTCCGAGGCCCGTTCGGACAGCGTCCGCACAGGAAAGCACGCGCTGCAGTGGCTGGGATCTCACTTCCGCAATATAGCGGGGTATCCTGACCCCGACGGCGGCGAGGCCGCCTGCCGGAGTTGATCAGCTCATCGTTGGGAGAACGACCATGAAAGACCCGCGAATCCTTGCCGTCACGGCGATCGGCGTCCTGCTTGCACTCGCGTTCCTCGCCCGCATCGAGCCCTCGGCCGCAACCGCGGCGCTGACGCCGATCGCCTCCGCCGCCACGCCTCCCGCGGGGCTCTCGGTCGACGCGAAGGACGCGCCCTTCAACAAGGGCTTCGACTTCCGCTTCCGATCCGACACATCGTCGACCACGGTGGCGATCGACCCGCTCGGGACGCGCCACAGCGATTCGGGCACGCTCTCGTCGAAGGCCGGATCGATCTCGCTGTCGGCGAAGTACAACCAGAACGACCGCACGATCGTGATCACCGCCAAGCGCGGCGGCGTGTCGATCGGCGAGTATTCGTGGCGCGTCGAGGCGGTTCTGCGCTGATGTCCCTTCCGACCCGCACGGCCGAGCGGTAGAGTGCGCTTCATGCAGCGCCGCGACTTCCTCGCCTCGACCGTGACCGCAGCCGCCTCGATTCCGCTGGCGGCGGGCCTTGCCCAAGCCTCGCAGAACGCGCCGTCACAGGCGCCCGCGCCGACCAAGCGCAACGGCCGCATCAAGCACTCGGTCTCGGCGTGGTGCTTCGGCATGCCGCTCGACCAGCTGTGCCAGAACTGTTCGGCGATGGGCATCGAGGCGATCGACCTCCTCAACGCAGACCAGTGGGAGACGCCGCGCAAGTACGGCATGGTTTGCTCGCTCGGCAACGGGCCGACCTCGATCTCGGACGGCATGAACCGCGTCGAGAACCACGATCGCGTGGTCGCCGAGTGCGAGCGGTTGCTGCCGCTCGCGGCGAAGCACGGCGTGCCGAACCTCATGCTCTTCTCCGGGAACCGCAAGGGCATGCCCGACGATGTCGGCCTCGCCAACTGCGCGAAGGGCCTGAAGCGCGTGATGCCGCTCGCCGAGAAGCACGGCGTCACGATCCTGATGGAACTGCTGAACTCGCGCGTCGACCACGGCGACTACATGTGCGACCGGACGCCGTGGGGCGTCGAGCTCGTGAAGGCGGTCGGCAGCGATCGCTTCCGCCTGCTCTACGACATCTACCACATGCAGATCATGGAAGGCGATGTCATCCGCACGATCAAGAACAACCACCAGTTCTTCGGCCACTACCACACGGCCGGAAACCCCGGGCGCAACGAGATCGACGCGTCGCAGGAGCTGAACTACCGCCCGATCGTCGAGGCGATCGTCGCGACCGGTTTCAAGGGATATCTCGCGCAGGAGTTCATCCCGCGGCGCGACCCGATGACGAGCCTGCGCGAGTCGATCGACATCTGCGATGTCTGAGCGCGCGTTCGTTCCCCTGCTTCTCGCGCTGGCCGCGATGCTTGTCGGCTGCAGCGCGGCGCCCGCGCGCGAGGCCGCGACGCCAAGGCGCGCCCCGAACATCGTGCTCGTCTTCGCAGACGACCTCGGCTACGGCGAACTCGGCTGCTACGGGCAGCGGAAGATCGCGACGCCGAACATCGACCGCCTCGCGCGCGAAGGCGCGCGATTCACGCAGTTCTACAGCGCAGCGCCCGTGTGCGCGCCGTCGCGCTCGGCGCTCTTGACGGGCCAGCATCTCGGCCACACGCCGATCCGCGACAACTCCGAAGTCCAGCCCGAGGGCCAGGGCCCGCTGCCTGCGGCGACACGCACGATCGCGCACGATCTCAAGGCCGCCGGCTACGCCACCGCGTGCATCGGCAAGTGGGGCCTCGGCTTCGTCGGTTCATCGGGCGACCCGAACGCGATGGGCTTCGACCTCTTCTACGGCTACAACTGCCAGCGACAGGCGCACAACTTCTACCCGACGCACCTCTGGCACAACACGGAACGCGTCGCGCTGCAGGGCAACGACCCGAAATCCCGCGCAGAAACCGCGTACGCGCCCGACTTCATGCTCGCAGAGGCGAAGTCGTTCATCGAGATGAACGCGTCGAAGCCGTTTTTCCTGATGTACGCATCACCGCTGCCGCATCTCGCGCTGCAGCCGACGCCCGCGGATCTGAAGCCCTACGACCTCAAGTTCGACGAGACGCCGTATGTGGGCGGCAAGGGCTATCTCCCGCATCTGACGCCGCGTGCGGCCTACGCGGCGATGATCTCGCGGCTTGACGCTGAGGTCGGCGCGATCCGCGCGGCGCTCGAGAAGGCGGGCGTCGCCGACGACACCATCATCATCGTCACGAGCGACAACGGCCCGACCCACGATGTCGGCGGCGTCGACACGGTGTTCTTCGACTCGACCGCCGGCCTGCGCGGACGTAAGGGATCCGTGTGGGAAGGCGGCATCCGCGTGCCGTGCGTCGTGTGGTGGCCGCAGCACATCGCGGCAGGCGCCACGATCGATGATCCAGCGTGGACGGTCGACCTGCGCGCGACCTTCGGCGCGCTCGCCGACGCGCCGACGCCACCAAGCGACGGCCGCGACCTCGCGGGGCTTCTCCTCGACGGCGACCAGCTGCCGACGCGCGCGCTGTACTGGCCGTTCCCGGGCTACGGCGGACAGGAAGCCGTGCGCGAGGGCGACTGGAAGATCGTGCGCACGGGGCTGCGCCAACGGAAGACCGCCGCGGCCGACCTCGAAGGCTGGCAGCTCTTCGACCTCGCGCGCGATCCGAACGAGACCACCGATCTCTCGGCCGCCCACCCTGAGATCGTGGCGCGCCTCGCAGGAATCGCGAGCAACTCCTACGAACCAAGCGCGCGTTTCCCGCTGCGGTGAACAATCTCTCGGCCGCAGCAGCGAGCGCTAGGTTCTGTCTGACGGATCCCCGAAGACCAAAGATTC
>CAIXEV010000326.1 GCA_903918555.1 uncultured bacterium
GCAAAAAGAAACCGGCCCCGCGCGAGGCGGGGCCGGGTGGATCGTCCGTTGATCCGTGTTTCCGATCAGCTCCCACAGCCGCAGCCAGCCCCGCAGCTTGCGCCGGCCAGCTGCTTCTTCGCGGCGCCCGCGGCGATCTTCGCCTTCGCGAACGCGATCGCTGCAGCGCCGGTCGATCCGCCGTTGGCCTGCTTGAGCACCTCGACGGTGGTCGCCTCGATGTCGGTGATCTTCTGGTCGATCTCGCCCTCGGTCATGCCGAGGTAGAGGCCCGCGAGGCGGATGAGGCCGCCCGCGTTCGCCACGAAGTCGGGCGAGTAGAGGATGCCGCGCTTCGCGATCGCCTCGCCGTCTTCGGAGGGGTTCCGGAGCTGGTTGTTGGCGGTGCCGCAGACGATCGCGCACTTGAGGTTTGCGATCGTCTTCGCGTCGAGCACGCCACCGAGGGCGCACGGCGCGAGGATGTCGACCTTCTCCTCGAGGAGGTTGCGGTCGTTTCCGATCGCGACGCAGCCGAGTTCCTCGACGGCGCGCTTCATGGTCGGGACATGCACATCGGTGACGAGCACCGCGGCGCCGGCCTGGCGCAGCAGCTTCGCGAGCTTGTAGCCCGTCGCGCCGCAGCCCTGGATCGCGACCGTCATGTTCGCGAAGTCGACCTTGCGGCCCTGGTGCGCGAGGCACGCCTTCATCGAGTTGAAGCAGCCGAGCGCGGTGTACGGCGACGGGTCGCCGCCGTGGCTCACGGTGTTGCCGCCCATGACATGCTTCGACTCGAGCGCCATCCAGTCGCAGTACTGCGGGCTGACGCCGACATCCTCGGCGGCGATGTACTTGCCGGCGAAGGTCTCGACGAAGCGGCCCATCGCGCGCGCCTCGGCCTCGGTCGGCTGATGGCTCGAGTTCGGCATGATGATGACGCTCTTCGCGCCGCCCATCGCCAGGCCCGAGGCCGCAGCCTTGTAGGTCATGCCTTCGGAGAGGCGCAGCACGTCGTACAGCGCGTCGTCCTCGGTCGCGTAGGCCCAGCGGCGCGTGCCGCCGAGCGCGTTCCCGAGCACGGTCGAGTGGACCGCGATGATGGCCTTGAGGCCGGTCTTCGCGTCGTGGTGGAATGCCACGCGCTCGTGGCCGTAGGACTGCATCTCAGCAAGGACGTTCATGGCGATCTCAAGACCTCAGGAATGAACAGGTGTTGGGAAGACGACGGACGGGAACGATATCGAAAGCCGTTCGCGCGTGGAGGCGCCGCGGCTGCAGGTTCAGTGCGACTTCAGCGCGGCCATGTCGCCCTTGTAGATCGAGCCCGATCCGAACTGCGGGATCTGGCTCTGCTGCGAGGCGATGTCGCGGCCGTTGCCGAAGTACTTCTGGTCCGGGGTCTTCTCGGGGATCGAGTAGCCGCTGCTCGGCAGGAGATCCGACGCGGCGAACGCGGCCGCGGCGGCCTTCTTCATCGTCGAGTCGTTGTTGATGAAGAGCGAGCGCAGCTCGGTGGCCTGCTCGCTGCGCGCCATCGCGCAGAGGTGCTCGACGACCGCGAGCTCGCGCTCGAGCGCCGAACCCTCGAGGCCCGCGCGGATGTTCGCGTCGCAGCGCGAGAGCGTGCAGATCGTCGCGTGGATCCACAGCGCGCTCATCGAGAGCCGCGACTGGATCATCTGGTTCGCGATCAGGCGCTCCTCGTGCTCCTTGAACATCAGCTTGACATGGTGGCTGTGCTCCTGGATGCGCACCATCAGGTCGTCCGCGAGGTGACGCAGGCGCGGATGGATCTGGGACGAGCGGGGCGCCCCGCGGCGGAAGCCGAGGAAGAGCTCGGCGCCGACCTGCATGGCCGTGCCGAGGTGCTTGAACGGATTCGCCTTCACCTGCAGCAGGTACTCGCCGAGCTGCTTCGAGCCGTACGCGAAGACGAACGAGTGCATGACCTCGTTCGCGCCCTCGACGATGATGTTGATGCGCGAGTCGCGCCACATGCGCTCGACA
This sequence comes from uncultured bacterium, assembly GCA_903918555.1. Classification (GTDB taxonomy): domain Bacteria; phylum Planctomycetota; class Phycisphaerae; order Phycisphaerales; family SM1A02; genus QWPT01. The sequence continues at coordinate 1,990 of CAIXEV010000326.1, forward strand.
TGGTTCTCCGTCATGTAGCTCTCGCCGCCCATGATCTGGATGGCGTCGTTGACGGTGCGGTAGCCGAACTCGCTGCAGAAGACCTTGCACATCGCGGTCTCGAGCATGATGTCCTCGTCGTGGCGGTCGAGGAAGCCGGTCGTCATGTAGAGCATCGCGTCGGCCGCGTAGACATACGCCGCCATGCGCGCGACCTTCTCCTGCACGAGGTCGAACTCGCCGATGGCGCGGTCGAACTGGTGGCGCGACTTCGCCCACTTGGTCGCCTGCTCGTAGCTGAAGCGCGCGGCGCCCAGCATGCCGGCCGACAGCGTGCAGCGGCCGTAGTTGAGGCAGGTGAGCGCGACATTGAGGCCCTTGCCCTCCTTGAAGAGCAGGTTCTCCTTCGGCACCTTCACATTCTTGAGGCGGATGCGCGCCTGCCAGGTGCCGCGGATGCCGCACTTCGAGCGGTTGCGGCTGAAGATGTCGACGCCTTCCATGTCGGGCGTGCAGATGAGCGCGGTGACCGCGTCCTTCGTCTTGCCCGTCTTCGGGTCGGTGATCTTCTGCTTCGCCATCACGGTGAAGAGGCCGGAGAGGGCACC
>CAIXEV010000327.1 GCA_903918555.1 uncultured bacterium
AGGCCAGGGCGAAGCGGCAACCGGGCCGACAACACGAAATCGCGCTGTTTGTCTCTCCCTGTCTCTCCTTGTCTCTCCTTGCCTTTCCTTATCTCCCCGCGCGACTTGTCTCTAGCGAAGAATGTCCGAGCAAATGAATGCCCCCCGGCGCGTGCGCCGAGGGGCTTGGGAGTTGGGCCGCCGCAAGGAAGATGCACCCTGTTGAAGGGAGCCAGGCCTTGCATCGACGGCCGCCGCGAGCGCTTGTTGCTTGGGTCATCACTCCAGCATCACTTCGATCGATCCCGCCAACCGATGGCCTCCATCGCTCCTCTCGGGTTGACCACCACGGCGCCCGGACGATCCGGCATCGCTTCACCTGTCTTGTTCAGGATGTCGATCACCTGTTCCGGGCGCAGCTGCGGTCGAATGGCGAGCATCTTTGCAGCAAGATTCGCCACCTGCGGCGCCGAGGCGGATGTGCCCGAGAAACTGGCCGAGCGCCCGCCCGGCAGCAGACCAGGCACATCGCTCCCGAGCGCGTAGAGCGACACGCCGCTGCCTTCGCTTGAGAACGAGGTGGGACGATCGATTGCATCGACCGCGCCGACCGCAACAAGGTTCGGAATCCTGAGACCCGCCGGCAGGTACCCGGAGAAGTCCACATCGTCGCCTGAGTTTCCCGCGCCACAGACGAACAGGATCTCCGGGCACGCGCGAATGGCGGATTCCAGCCTTGAACGATGCTCCATGAACCACTCACGGGCGAGGGCCGCACGCTCGGCCGGGCTTCCTCCGACTCCGAGCCGCTCCATCTCGGACTCGAGCCCTGCGCGCGAGGTCTGCCAGCTCATGTTGACGATGCGCACGCCCGCGGCGCGGAAGTAGTCGATCGCCCGCTTCGCCGTCTCGCCCTCCGCGATCACCGATTCACGCGAAGGCGGGGCGTCGTCCTCCGCCGCGTCCGGTGCTCCGTAGGCGACCGCGACGACCCGCGCGAAGGGGTTGCCCAGCGCAGCGATGGAGGCGACATGCGTCCCATGGACGAATCCGCCGACGGTGGACACATCCTCCTGGAACTTGAATCGCGCAGCAGGATCGAGGGTCTTGAGCCGCGCCTTGTACTGCTGCACGCCGTCGTTGTCGACTCCACGCGACATGTCTGCTTGCGCGACATAGCAATCGACCAGTTCGCCGTAGCGCGACGCGAGCGGACCGAGGTCGCGGAGCGTCCCGGGCCGTGGCTTGCCCTGGAAAGTCAGCGTGATTCCGTGCACATCGTCGATGTATCCATTGGAATCGTCGTCGAGCCCGTTGATCGCCTCGCGCGCGTTGCCCCACATGTTCTCCCCGAGGACATCGGCGTCGACTCCGGTATCCCAGATGCCGATGAGCACGGGCGCGCGGGGATCCGTTGGCGCGAGCGAGACCTGCCTCGGCGTCCAGCGATTCTCGCGCGTCTGCCGCGCGGCGTTTGCGTCGAGCACCTCGCCGCAGATGGGGCCGACCATGGGCAGCCAGTACTGGCTTCGATAGGCCTGCCTCCAGTTCACGATCTCGTCGACGACCGCCGCTGAAGCGATGCCTCCGTTGGCCTCGAGCTTCGGGTCGGTGGCTCCCTGCGCAACGCCCTTCAGCGCGTCGACGGTCGCAACATCACCGGTGAATCGCCAGGTCATGCATTCCTCGCGGATCTCCGAGAACGGCGCCGCGAAGAGGCGCTCCCTCAGCTCGCGCCTGAATCGATCGTCGTAGCCCGGCATGCCGCGCTGCAGCCCCTGCCGGGCGAGCGATGATTCCGCCTCGAACACCACGCGCCCGAGATTGACTCCGCCCGGCGCGACGAGCTTGGCGGCCTCGGCGCGATACTTCGAGGCGAGGGCGAAGTCGGGAATCTCGGCGTAGAGCCGCGCGATGGATCGATACCAGCCCGCGAGCTGCGCATCAGCGGCGAAGCGATGTGTGGAGAGAAGCGCGATACGATCCGCGGCCACCTTCTCCGCCAAGGAACGATACGCCGCGTCGTCGAAGATCAACGGCAGGCTCGATGTGCCGACGCTGTACTGGACGCGAGGGATGTCGTCATCCGTGGCGATCACGGCGCGCGTGTCGCGCGCGCCCGTTGACGAGCAGCACTGCTGCGACGCGATCACCAATGACATGAGCGATCCGCATACGACTTGGCGGAAGAGACTGCGCATTCACAAATCCTTTGCTTTCCTTGATGACTGGACGAACTTGGCAGGGTCAACGGTCGGCCGACGCGAAGTCCTGCGGGGCTGCATGCCCGGCGGCGCCTTGCTCTTCTCGCGAGCAAGCGGCACCACCGAGGCCACCAGCAGGTGCATCTGACGGTCGTGTGGGTTCTTGCGGTGGCTCGAGAGCGCCTTGATCTCGCGCAGTTTCTGGAGCACTTCCGCGAATTCACCGGGGGACAGCCACAGAAGCTCGTGCACCAGGCCGTGATTGAGCGTGCCACCGCCGGCCTGAAGCACCTGGGCCTTCGCGGCCCTGCGAAATGCGTGCTGTGCGGAGTTGAAGATGCCCCGCGCCGTCACGAGCGCCGCCTTGTTGACGGCCTTGCGGTCCTCGCCGTTGAAGTCGGGCACGAAGTCGTCGGCCGCGAGTCGGAACACACGCTCAACATGCTTCGCGAGCCGTCTCGGCGCCTCTTCGACGACGACGCCGATCCGCATGAGCAGCTTGAAGTGAGGGTAGAGGCTTGTCGCGGGCCGCCCGACGGCGGCTGCGACCTCCTTGATGCTGCTCGGTCCGAGCGACCGCATCGCCTCGACGATGTCGAGGCGGGCCGGCGCGAGCATGAGCCGCCAGTGAGCGAGGCTCAACCAGCGGCACGGCGGTGTTGTCTTGGCCGAGGTCGCCATGCGGTGAGGATAGCATCCGTTTTGTTTTTAGGCAATTTCAAAACCACAATTTTCGGCGAGTCCCCTTGCGGCGGCAGGCGGTCGTGTCAGTTCAGGCGTCTCCCTCGAGATCTCGTCGCCACTTCCACATCGTGGCGCTGGGGAGATCAACTACGCCGCCGGATGGAGACTTGCCAGGCACTGCGCAACCCTTCCGCAATGGCTCCACCATGCTCGTCATCACGACTTCCACGCGGCCATCGACGGTGTCGCGCCTCGTCCACGCGATCCGGCAACCTGCTTGCAGCGTGGCCAATGGGCGTTTCGATCGCTGCGAGACTCGGAGCCCAGCTCGCCAATCCAGCTCCGTTGGGAGATCTAGAACCCTGTTCCGAGCGCGCCACGAGGGGCTATCCAGCTCTCTTCTGCGAGCTAGATCCCTCGAGGCGTTCGAAACCAGTCCAGCACTCCCTACTTCCCATCAGCGGCCGAAGGCCGCGTGACACCGATGGGCGCGCGCGAAAGAGGCGCGCCGAACGGTTCAGAGTGAACGCCCTAGCCTTGCAGCCGAGGCGTTCGCGTTTTGCGCGACGCGTACGCGCTTTTGCGACAAGGGGTTGCGCGCGCAGAGGTCTCTCGGAGTGGGCCAGCGCGGTGGCGTGGCCGAGTGCCTGGCCGACCGTCGCGGGCGTGCTCGCGGATTGTCTCTCCGTGCATCGAGAGACCGCGCGCCCCGAAAGGTCTCTGGTTCACAGTTCCAGAGGCCGACATGCGCGAACTCATGAGCAATCGAGGCGCTCCGCGCAAAATCCGGACAGCGCGGAACATGGAAGTCTCGGGTGATGAGTCGGGGCGAGCGTTGCCTCGAGTGGCGGAGTGGGGATATGGTGCTTCCACGGCATCGCGACTCGGCGACGGCGGTCCACCGGAGCATCAGCAAGGAGCTCAGTGCATGAGGATCGTCAACACACGCTGCTCCCTTCCTTCTGCCTGCGTTGCCGCGCTTCTCTGTGCCATGTCCTTGACCGCCGGTTGCGTCACGCCTCAGGAATCTGCCCGAAGCGCCGACGCGCCCGGAGAGCCGGCTCCGCTCGTGATCGATGTCGATCCCGCCTC
>CAIXEV010000328.1 GCA_903918555.1 uncultured bacterium
GCCGGCGATCAGGTCGCCGCTTCGCAGGATGCAGCACTGCGCGCGCAGCTCGCCCAGGTCCCAGCTGCGGACGTCCAGGCCGTCGACGGAGAGCGAGCCGGCGACGGGCGCCCGCATGCCGAGCACCATCTCGAGGATCGAGCTGGTGCCCATGCCGCGCGAGGCGAGCAGCGCGACGCGCTCGCCCGGTTCGACGGTGAACGAGACGTCCTCGAAGGATGGCGCACGCCCCAGGCGGGCGTAGGCCAGGCCCTGCACGTCGACGCGCGCGCCGCCGCCCTGCGGCGCGACGGCCTCGCCGCCGTGGCGCTCCATGCGCAGGTCGACCAGGTGGCCCAGCTTGTCCATCGCGGCCACCGCGTCGTACCACGACTCGAACTGCTTGCCCAGCTTGGAGATCGACGCCACGATCATCGACAGGATGATCTCGCTGGCCACCAGCTGGCCCAGCGTGAGCTGCTGGCCGATCACGAGCCAGCCGCCGACACCAAGCAGCACGGCCGCGGCCAGCACCTCGAGCGCCAGCAGGCTGGCGATCTGGCGCATCAGGATGCGGAAGTGGTCGCGGCGCGCGTCCAGGTAGCCGCGCACAAGGTCGTCGGCGCGCGCGGCGGCAAGCGCCGCGCCGCCCGGTCCCTTGAAGACGCGCGGATGGCGGGCAAGCTCCTCCAGCCAGTCCACCACGGCGTACTTGCGCCGCGACTCGTCCACCGCGGTGCGCACCGCGCCGCGCCCCAGCACGAAGACGATGAACGCCACCGCGCCGAGCAGCACCAGCGACATCGCCAGCAGGAACGGGTGGTAGAAGGCCAGCACCGTCAGGCCGATCACCGCGCCCAGCACCAGGTTGATGCCGGTGAGCAGCAGCATCGCGCCGGCCTTCTGCACCGTGATCACGTCCAGGAAGCGGTTGACCAGCTCGGGCGCGTGCACGGAGTCGATCGACTCGACGTCGACGCGCGGCAGCCGATGCGCAAGGTCCGACCCGAGCCGCACGAAGACCCGCCGCTGGATCACCTCGGCCGCCGCGTGCTGCAGGTAGCGCAGCGCCGCCGCGATGGCCAGGCACAGGAACAGCACCGCCGCGATCGCCGCAAGGCCCTGCACGAACGGTCCGCTGCGCGTGCCGAAGCTGAGGTTGCTGATGAACGCGTTCACCGCCAGCGGAAGTGCCAGGTACAGCACGCCGGTGATCGCGCTGAAGATGACGATGGACCAGAGCTCGGGGCCCTCGGGCCGCAGGAGCTGCAGCAGGCGGCGCATCGGGGTCGGGCCGTGCGCGTGGGCATCGTCGTGCGCCGCGCCGTACTCGGCGACGACCTGCGCCGGCAGCCGCGCGTGGACGAAGACGAAGTCGTGGTTCGCATCGGGGCCGGGAACGCCCAGCAGGCGGACCAGCTCGGCGCGCGACATGGTCCGCGCCGGCTCGTCGGGCGCGCCGCTGCGCCAGACCCGCGCGCGCAGCAGGCCGTGGCGGACGATCGCGATCCACTCGCGCGACCCGGCGCACCACGCGACCACCGGCATCGCGTCGTCGGCCAGCCAGACGGCGTCGGCCACGGAGAGCCGGCGGGGCTCGGCTGCCAGGCCCAGCGCGTCGGCCACGCGGCCGAGCGCCTCGACCGGCTCCAGTGCCGCACCGACCGCCACCTGCTGGCGGAGCTGCGCGGCCTCGCACGGAACCTCCAGCCACGCCGCAACCGTGGAGGTGAGCCGGAGCAGCGCGGCATCGGCTCCGGGGGACGGAACGGAGGTCGGCTGGGGATGCGCGTCGGGTGCCGTCGCGGATGGCATGGGGCGCGGGATTCTAGGCACATTCACCAAATCACGGAATTGACTTCCGCGATATCCGGACGCGGAATTCGGTCATTGGCGGGCGGAAGCAGGTGCTGCGGCCGGGGCTCGGCCGATCAATAGACTCGAACCATGCCGGAAGCGCCCACGACGACCCGCACCGACCACAACGGCCACACCGCCCACCCCAGCCACCCTGGTCGCCTGACCGCCGCCGGGGTGCTGCTGACCCTGTGCGCCGGCGCAGGCCTGGACCTGGCGACAGCCACCACGCTGCGCCTGACCGACACCGCGCCGTCGACCGCGGTCCTGGCATTCCGGTTCCTTGACGAGTGGTCCAGCCCGGCCGCGCTGGCCGCCAGCGTCATTGCGTTCGCGGCCTGGCTCCGTGGCTCGGAGCGCGGCTTCCTGACCATCTTCGACGGTGCGCTGTGGCTCTCGGTGCTGGCGCTGCTGGTGAACCTGGTCGGCCTGATCGCGTGCCTCTTCGACAAGCAGGACAACCCGGGATGGCTGCTGTTCTCGGCGGCGCTGGTGTACCTGGAGAACGTGGCGGTCTTCACCGCGTTCTACTGGCGCTACGACCACCGGCACCAGCTGGACTCGATCAGCCGCGCGGGCGCGCACCCGGGCCTGCTGTTCCCCCACACCACGCTCGAGTACGCATCGCTCAAGGGCTGGCTGCCCGGCTACGTCGACTACCTGTTCCTTGCGTTCAACACGTCGAGCACCTTCGGGCCCACGCTGCCCGTGCCGCTGCGCTCGTCGATCCAGGTGGGCATGATGATCCAGGTGCTGGTGGCGATGGCGGTGCTGGTGATGCTGGCCGCGCGCGCGATCGGGATGATCGGCTGAACACGGCGGGCACCGCCGTCACGTGCTGCGCGGCCTGCGCGGCGCGTTCCCACCGGGCGCTGCGCCTGGCCTGGGCCGCGCGCCGCGAGCGGGCGCTGCCGGCACGTCCTTGAGGATCGCTTCCATCGCCGCACCCAGGCGCGCGGCGACCTCGGGGTCCTTCGCGACGCGATCGGTCCGCTCCGACGGGTCGTCCTTCAGGTTGTAGAGCTGCCGCGCGCCCTGCTGCGGCGCGACCAGCTTCCAGTCGCCGTCGATCACCGCCACGTCGTACGCCGCCACCGCGAACGGCGCACGCGCGACGGGCTTGCCGCCGCGGATCGCGGGCCACTGGTCGCTGCCGTCCAGCACGGTGCCGGCGGGCACCTTCGCGCCGGCCACCGCGCACAGCGTGGGCAGCAGGTCCTGCGCGGCGATGGGCTGCTCGAGCTTCGCGCCGGCGGGGACCGTGCCGGGCCAGCGCACCAGCGCGTCGGTGCGGATGCCGCCCTCGTAGACGGTGCCCTTGGCCGCGCGCAGCGGCGCGTTGCTGCCGCCCTCGCGCGAGGCACCGCCGTTGTCGGAGAGGAACACGACCAGCGTGCGGTCGCGCAGCTTCTCGTCGTCGATCGCCTGCAGCACGCGGCCGATGCCGGCGTCCAGCGACTCGATCGCCGCGGCCAGCAGCCCGGCCTTCTCGCCCTTCGCCTTGTGCTTCTCGACCAGGTCGGGTGGCGCGCTCACCGGGTCGTGCGGCGCGTTGAAGCAGAGCTGCACGTAGAACGGGCGGTCCTTCGCGCGGCCGCGGATCAGGCGCACCGCCTCGGCGGCAAGCAGGTCGGTGGAGTAGCCCGGCTCCTCGAGCTGCGTGCCGTCGCGCTGCCAGTCGGGCTGCCCGCGCTGGTTCACGTGCTTCGCGTAGTCGATCTGCGGACCCAGGAAGCCGTAGAAGTGGTCGAAGCCGTCCTGCTGCGGCGTCGCGCCGGTGCCAAGGTGCCACTTGCCGACCAGCGCGGTGGCGTAGCCGGCATCGCGCAGCACGCCGGGCAGCGTGACCAGGCCGGCGGGCAGCCCCTTGTCGCGCCCGTTCAGCGCATCGACGATGCCCCAGCGGCGCGGCATGCGACCGGTGAGGAGCGCCGCGCGCGTCGGGCTGCACACGGGGTACGCGTAGAAGCGCGCCAGCTCGGTGCCGTCCTTCGCCATGCGGTCCAGGTTGGGCGTGACGGCGGACGGCGAATGGAAGCCGACGTTCGCCCAGCCAAGGTCGTCGGCGACGATCACGACGATGTTGGGGCGATCGGGCGCGCCGGCCCCGACCTGCGCCGTTCCCGCGGATGCGATGGAAAGGGCCGCTGCGAGGAGGACCAGGAAGATCGCGCGCATCGGACCGAAGGTACCATCCGCGCCCTATGTCCAAGGCAACCATCAAGACCGCAAAGGGCGACATGGAGGTCGAGTTCTTCGACACCGACGCCCCGAACACCGTCGCCAACTTCCACAAGCTGGCGAAGCAGGGCTTCTACAACGGGCTCACGTTCCACCGCGTGATCCCGAACTTCGTGATCCAGGGCGGCTGCCCGCAGGGCACCGGCACCGGCGGCCCGGGCTACAAGATCAAGTGCGAGACCTCCGGCGGCAACCAGCGCCACGACCGCGGCGTCCTCTCGATGGCGCACGCGGGCAAGGACACCGGCGGCTCGCAGTTCTTCATCTGCCACGGCCGCGAGAACACCGCGCACCTCGACCGCATGCACACCTGCTTCGGCAAGGTCGTGCAGGGCCTCGAGGTGATCGACCAGATCAAGGCCGGCGACAAGATCCTCACGGTCGAGCTCGCCGACTGACGCCGAAGACGGAGGAGCCTTCATGGTCTCGATCACGATGCGCTACGAGGGCGACCTCCGCTGCACGGCGGAGCACGGGCCGTCGAAGTCCACCATCACCACCGACGCGCCCGTCGACAACCACGGCAAGGGCGAGGCCTTCTCGCCGACGGACCTCGTCGGCTCGGCGCTCGGAACCTGCATGATGACGATCGTCGGCATTGCGGCCGCGCGCCACGGCGTCGATGTCCGCGGGATGACGGCGCGCACCGAGAAGGTGATGGTCACGGAAGGCCTGCGTCGCATCAAGAGCCTGCGCACGGTGCTGACGATCCCGATCGCCGCGGATCATCCGCACCGTGCGCTCTTCGAGAACGCTGCGCATGCCTGCCCGGTGCACAAGAGCCTGCATCCGGACATCGATGCTGCGATCGAGTTCGTCTGGACGGGCTGACGGCCGCGCATGCAGCGGGGCGTCTCGATGCGGGGGCTTCAGATGCTGGGCTTCAGATGCTGGCGCCGCCGCCGGAGTCGATCTGAACCGCCTGTGACGCCTCGCGCGATCGCATCGCCGAGCGCCCCGCGGCGCCTGCCAATCAGCCAAAATCTGAGACACGAGGCTTTGAGCGTGGGTGCTCGAATTCCATTCTCTGTGGGTCTGTTCGAGTCTCGCAAGAACCAAGCCCAACTCACCACAGCATTCCCCATGCCGCAATCAAACTCCACCCGATTCGACTACGCGCAGCCGAGCGCACAGGTGACCCGAGCCATCGTGATCCGAGGAAAGGGCCGATTCGCGATCGTGCGGCCCGACCGTTCTCCTCCGGCGATCATCTCGCGCAAGGCTGCGGAGAACCTTGGCGAGGCCAAGGTCTACCGCATGGGCGGAATTCCGTCCAACAGCAACGCGACCCAGGAGTTCGAGGCGGGAATGCAGTTCCGCCAGGATCGCGTCGCCTGACGCGCCCGAGCAGGATCGAGTCGGCGACGATCAACGAGCCCACGCGCGGAACCGACGGCGCACCCGGTTCCGTCCTCTTCAATGCGCGGCGATGCGCCCCTCCCGAGCGACTCGGAAGGGGCGCATCGCGTTTTTCCGCCGGCCTGTGTTGGCGCGCTCGGTCTGGGTTTCGTGCGTGCGGGATGTGACGGTCGTGCCATGCGCGCTGGTTGCGCGTGCGAACGCCTCTTCGAAGCAAAGAGCCGCTTTCAAGGCAATTTTCCCGTGTTGTCGCGTGCCGCGGCGATGCGCGCGAGGCGCTTCGCCTGAATAGGGTACATACTCTCTCATCGTGGCCCGCCAAAGTGACGATGACAAAAACGGATGGTTGCACCAAAGCGTGCACGGCGAGTCGCGTCCGCCAGACGTTCCGACGAACGCGAGAGCCCTCGCCGAGGAGGGCATTATGGAAGCCCATGTCATCGACATCGAGGACGAAGAGGGAATGAAGCTGTTGACCGACGGCGGTGCGCTGTCGGTCTGGGAACTCCTGCGGCGCTATGGAAGCCCCATGGCCGTCGCCGCGATCGAGCGGGTCGTGCGTTTCTCGCTTGCCGAGGTGAATCGTGCGCTCGAGGTGCTCGTCGCGCACGGCATCGTGGAGCGCCACCCGGCCCGCGGTCGCCGTCGTCTGCCCGCCTACTCGAGCCTCCGTGCGGCGCTGGTGGTGCAGTACCGCGCCGACGACGCGCAGGACCGCCATCGGCTTGAGAGCTGGATGCCACGGCTCGAGTTTGCGATGGGGCAGGCCGCGATCCGGCTGCAGGTCGTGGGCGACAGCACGGCCGTCGGCAACGATCCGTCGCCGCTTCGGCGTTCGGTGCGGCTTTCGACGCATCTCGAGCAGCAGGACGCGCAGGAGCTCCGTGCGCGCATCGACGATCTCGTCGCGTTCATGCGGCTCCTCGAGTCGAAGTACGCCGGCGAGGACGCGCTCGACACATTCCTCTGCAACTACCGCGTCGACATCGAGGTGCAGCCGCTGGCGAAGCCGATTCCGGCGTCCGCGCTTGTCACGATTCGCCCCACGGGTGACGATTGGAACATCGTCGCCGACGAGGCGAGCGAGGAGGCGGGCACGCTTTCGCCGCGCGAACGCGAGGTCGCGGTCGGCATCGTGAACGGCCGCTCGCGCGCCGACATCGCGGCGCGCCTCGGGATCACGGCGAGCACGGTCGCGACGCTGACGAAGCGCCTCTACCGCAAGCTCGGCGTGCACAGCAAGTCGCAGCTCACCAAGCGTCTCGTCGGACGGCACGAGAGCGCATGATTCAGCCGCCGCTCCAGGCGCTGAGGAGCGCCGCGAGGTCCGGCGCGCCCACGGCGCCGTCGCCGTTGAGGTCGCCGGTGCCTGTGCCGCCCCAGTTGCCGAGAAGCGCGGCGAGATCCTGCGCGTTCACGATGCCGTCGCAATTGAGGTCGCTCGCTGCGCACGACGGCGTGTGGAAGGCGCGGAAGTTCGTGCCGTTGCCGGCGACGAGCAGCGTGCCGTCGCCCGCGATCACGGGGCCGCCTTGGTTGAGGTTCGGCACGGCGAGCGTCCATCGCGTCGTGAGGTCCGGGTTGAACGAGTAGATCGTGCCGGGGAACCCGCCGTTTCCGTAGTAGATGCGTCCCGTCGAATCGACCGCGACATGCGACTGCGTGATCGACGCCGAGACGGGCGAAGCGGTGCTGAAGCGCAGCGCTCCCGTCACTTGGTCGCGCACCTCGAGCCTGCCCTGGAAATTGAGCATCACCACGCCGCCATCGGGCGTGATGCCGTGCTGGCTGCCGGCGCCGGCCATCGCGGGCGCGGTCCACAACTGCTGGAAGCCCTTGCCCGTGTCGCGGAAGGCGTAGAGGAAGTCGACCGCCTGGTTGCTCTGCGTGCGCGGGTAGTAGACGAGGCCGTTTGGGCCGCAGAACGGCGTGTTCTGCGAGAGGAACCCCGGCATGGTCGCGCTCGAGTAGAGCTTCGCGCCCGTGTCGATGTCGATCCGCGTGAGCTTCTGTCCGCCGCCCGCGACCTCGTCGATGTAGAGCGAGTTTCCGCTCCGCGCCGGGCCGCAGTCGCCGCTCACGCTGCAGGTGCGCGCGGTGTTCCAGACCGTCGCGCCCGTCACGGCGTCGACGCGGCGGATGGAGAGGTGCGTCGCGAAGATCGGGTCTCCGTCGTCGGCGAACACCACGCCGTCGTACGCGCCGGTCGCGACTTCCTCGGTCGAGATCCAGCGCACCGCGCCCGTCGCCGCGTCGAGGCAGTAGACGGGCGCGCTGGCGGAGGAGCCGTTGCCTCCACGGCCGACGAACACGCGGCCGTTCCTCGCGCCGTAGACGACCGTCGTCCAGTCGCCGGCCGCGAACGGGCAGTCGAAGCTCCACAGCACCTGGCCCGTGGACACGCGCATCGCGTAGACGGGGGAGTCGCCGGGACCTTGCACGGGGTTCTGCGCCTGCAGCTGGCGCACCACGAAGAGCCGGTCGCCTTCGACGATCGGCGACCAGGAGATGAGGCTCGTCGGCGCGCCGCTCCAGCGCGGCGTGGCGGAGGCGGGGCCTTGGGCGGCCACGAGACCGTTTCGGCCCTGTCCGCCGCCGAGGTTCGACCAATCCGCGGTGGCGGAGGTGTTCGCGAGGGCGAGGCAGGCCAACGCGGTCGCGGAGCAAAGGATGCGGGGGAGGGAGCGTGCCGTGGAGCGGGGGAGTGGCATGGGATCAATCTGCCGTGGAATCCTCTCAGGTCAACACTTTTGCGCGAATCTCCGCTTCACGAGCGGCTGCGGTGTCGCCGGGCGATCGAGGCGGCGTTCGTACCTTTGCAGGTCGAGGCCGCCGTTTGGTGGAAGAAGGGCGCCTCTCCCCGCGTCTCGGGCCACCCGCAATCCGTTCCGGCCGCTGCAAACGCGTCGGATGGATTCGTAACATGGCTTTCCTCCCCCGGCTTTCCTACCGCGAGTTTCCTCCCCCCGACTTTCCCCCGAGCTACCCATGCCCGATTCGATCACTTCCTCCCAGTCGCCTTCGTTCTTCCGCACCCCATCCCGCGCGCTCTGCGCCGCCGTGCTCGCGGCCGGCCTGGCAGGGCCCTCGCTGGCCGCCGCCGCGGCCGACGCGTCCGAGCCGCCGCCGATCGTCTCGCGCGAGATTCTCTTCGGAAACCCGGAGCGTCTCGGCGCACGCTTGAGCCCCGACGGATCGCGCATCGCCTTCATCGCGCCGTCCGAGGGCGTCCTCAATGTGTGGGTCGCGCCGGTCGGCGATCTCGCCGCGGCGAAGCCCGTCACCAAGGACACCGGCCGCGGCATCCGCGTGCACAACTGGCTGCCGAGCGGCACCCACATCCTCTACATGCAGGACAAGAACGGCGACGAGAACTTCCGCGTCTACTCGGTCGATGTCGCGTCGGGCAAGACCATCGATCTCTCGCCGTTCGACGGCGCACGCGCGCAGATCGCGCATGTGAGCCGCGACTTCCCCGATTCGGTCGCGATCTCGGTCAACAACCGCGACCCGCAGTTCTTCGATGTCCACCTCGTGAACGCCATGACCGGCGACCGCAAGGTGATCTTCGAGAACACCCGTTTCGCATCCACGGTGCTCGACGATCGCATGAAGGTCCGCGTCGTCTCGGAGCCGCAGCCCGACGGATCGAGCGTCTTCTCCGCGGTCGACGAGACGGCGGAGGGCGTCGCGTTCCGTCCGCTCCTCGCCGTGCCGTTCGAGGATGCGATGACGACCGCGATCAGCGGGATCGAGCGCGCAGGCAAGCGTGCGTTCCTCACCGACTCGCGGAACCGCAACCTGTCGATGCTCGCGTCGATCGACCTCGCCACCGGTGCGATCGAGCCGATCTTCGAGCCGAAGAAGGCCGATCTCTCCGACGCGCTCGTGAGCCCGATCGACAGCACGGTCGAGGCTGTCGCCAGCGAGTTTCTCCGCAACGAGTGGACCGTGCTCTCGCCGAAGGTCGAGAAGGACTTTGCGTATCTCCGCACCCTCGACTCGGGCGACCTCTCCGTCACCTCGCGGTCGCTCGACGACACCAAGTGGACGGTCGCGTTCTCGCACGACGATGGTCCGGCCGTCACCTACTTCTACGACCGTGCCGCGGGCAAGGCGTCGAAGCTGTTCACCTCGAACTCGAGGCTTGAAGGGCTCGCGCTGGCCGCGATGCAGCCCGTCGAGATCAAGTCGCGCGACGGCCTGGTGCTTCCGTCGTACCTGTCGCTTCCGACCTGGTCCGACTCCGACCGCGACGGACGGCCCGAGAAGGCGCTGCCGACGGTGCTCCTCGTGCACGGCGGGCCGTGGGGGCGCGACTCGTGGGGCTACGACTCGTATCACCAGTGGCTCGCGAACCGCGGCTACGCGGTGCTGTCGGTGAACTTCCGCGGCTCGACCGGCTTCGGCAAGGACTTCGTGAACAAGGGCGACGGCCAGTGGGCCGACACCATGCACAACGACCTCGTCGACGCGGTCGAGTGGGCCGTGGCGAACGGCGTCGCCCAGAAGGACAAGGTCGCGATCATGGGCGGCAGCTACGGCGGCTACGCGGCGCTCGCGGGCGTCACATTCACCCCTGAACTCTTCGCGGCGAGCGTCGCGATCGTCGGGCCGTCGAACCTCATCACGCTCCTCGACTCGATCCCGTCGTACTGGGCGCCGATGACCGAGATGTTCGCGAAGCGCGTCGCCGACAAGCGCACGCCCGAAGGCCGCCGCAAGCTGCGCGACATGTCGCCGCTCACGCATGTCGACGAGATCAAGAGGCCGCTGCTCGTCGGCCAGGGCGCGAACGACCCGCGCGTCAAGCGCCAGGAGAGCGACCAGATCGTCCGCGCGATGCAGGCGAAGAGCCTGCCGGTCACCTATGTCCTCTTCCCCGACGAAGGCCACGGGTTCGCGAAGCCGGAGAACAACATCGCGTTCAACGCGGTCGTCGAGGCGTTCCTCGCCAAGCACCTCGGCGGACGCGTCGAGCCGATCGGCGAGTCGCTGTCGAAGTCGTCGGCGAAGGTCGTGAGCAAGGGCGCGCTCGAGCTGCCCGTCGAGGAGACGACCTGGGACGAGGTCGCCGCGCTCGACGCCCCGGTCGAGGTTCCCGCCGTCGCGTACGAGTCGCTCACCGACGCGCAGAAGCAAATGGTCGACCAGGTGATGAAGCAGTTCGAGCAGGTTCCCGCCGAGGCGCTGCCGCAGGCGC